>JAEHDT010000092.1 GCA_016880225.1 Gemmatimonadota bacterium
CCCCGCCCCCACCTCCGCCCGGGGGGCAGGACACGATCACCATCGCCGGACACGCGCTGTACGTGCCTCACGGGTTCACCGTGAGCATCTTCGCCGAAGGAGCGGGCGTGAACGGGGTGCGCTACCTGGCGCTGGGACCGGGCGGTGCGGTGTACGCCTCGCTCCCGGGATCCGGCCAGATCGTCCGACTCGTGGATGCGAACGGCGACGGCGCGGCGGACGCGCCGGCCCAGACCGTGCTCAGCGGCCTGAACGGTCCGTTCGCCATCGCGTTCCGCGGCGACACGATGTATTTCGCCGAGGTGACGGCCGTGAAGCGGCTCGACCCGGGATCCATGACGCCGGTGACGATCGTGCCGAACCTGCCGGCCGGCGGCCACAGCACGCGCACCGTCTTGTTCGGACCCGACAACCTCATGTATCTCGCGATCGGCTCCTCGTGCAACTTGTGCATTGAGCTCGGACGCGACTCAATGCGTGCCGCAGTGACGCGCTTCAACCTCGACGGATCGGGCGGGCGCATCTTCGCGCGAGGGCTGCGCAATTCGGTCGGGCTCGCCTTCAACCCCACCAGCGGCGAGCTGTGGGCGAACAACAACGACCGCGACAACCTGGGCGACGACGTCCCGCCCGAGCACCTGAACATCCTGAAGGACGGCAGGTGGTACGGCTGGCCGCAATGCTACCTTCCCGGCAAGCCGAATCCCGAGTATGTCGGCTTCGACTGCTCGGGCGTCGAGCCCCCCGCGCTCACCGTGCAGGCGCATTCGGCGCCGCTCGGCTTGGCGTTCTACACAGGGGCGACGTTCCCGGCCGATTATCGGGGTGACGCCTTCATGACGTACCACGGCTCCTGGGACCGATCGGTGCCCACGGGCGCGAAGGTGGTACGGGTGCACGTGCAGAACGGCCGGCCGGTCTCGGCCGACGACTTCGTCACGGGATGGCAGCTGTCCAACGGCTCGCGCTGGGGTCGGCCCGTCGGCCTCTTGGTGATGCCGGATGGAGCCCTGCTGGTGAGCGACGATACGGGCGGTCGGATCTGGAGGGTGAGCTATGGCGGGTGAAGGGGCGGTCAGACCGACGGGCGGACTGGCGGTCAGTGTCCTCGGCGCTGTCGTACTCGTCGCGGCGACGGAGCTACCGACCGCCCGCCCGCCCGACCGCCTGTCCGCCGACGTTCACGCCGAGTACGTGAAGATCCCGAGCGGCCGGGACACGATCACCGCCTACCTCGCCTATCCCGAGCGCAAAGATCGGGCGCCTGCGGTCGTGGTCATCCACGAGATCTTCGGCATGTCCGATTTCATCCGCCAGACCACGGAGCAGCTCGCGCGGGACGGCTTCGTGGCGATCGCCCCTGACTTGCTGTCGCGGCGCGGGGGCACGCCGGCGTCGCCCGACGACGCCCGCAAGCTGATCGCCGGGCTCAACGCCGACTCCATCACGAGGGATCTCGACGCTACCGCGGCATACGTGAAGCGTCTCAAGGCGGTCCGCCCCGACCGCGTGGGCGTGATCGGGTTCTGCTGGGGGGGCGGCCAGAGCTTCCGCTACGCGACGAACAACCCGTCGCTGCGCGCCTTCGTGGTGTGTTACGGACAGGGGCCGGAAGCCCTGTCCATCGCGCGCATCCGCGCCGCCGGACTGGGCGTGTACGCCGAGAACGACGCCCGTATCGACGCGGGCCTGAGCGACGTGGACGCGGCCGTCCGGACGTATCGCAAGAGCTACCACTACACGGTGTACCCGGGCGTCGGGCACGGCTTCCTGCGCACACGCGAGAAGCCGGAGGTGGCGGACAGCGCGTGGAAGGCGGTCGTGGGGTTCTTCAGGGAGACTCTGGAGCGGTGAGAGGACGGTAGAAGGCCTCTACCGTCCCGTACCGCTCCGCAAGTACTCCCGCGCCCGGTCGAGCGCCGGCTCGTTGCCCGCGAGCACGTCGTTCACGGTGGGCGCGACCAGGACGTCGGGCTTCACGCCCACACCCGCGAACTCCGTACCGTCCGGAGACCGGTGGCGCGTAACGGAGAACTGCACACTCCAGCTTTTCGGTAGCCCAAATGCGGCCACATCCCCGGGGCTCCCGGCCGACGGCTCACCGATGATCACGCCGCGCCCGGCGGTCCGGAAGGCGGCCAGCAGGTCCTCGGCGGCCCCGGAGGTCGCACTCGACGTAAGCACCGCCATGGGGCCCCCGTAGGGAGATCGGTCGCCGCGCGGCGCAACGGCTCCGGCGTCCGGCCCGTACCAGGTGGTGGCAGAGTCGCTCAGGTTCCACGCCCGGAACGCGGCTCGGTATTGGGGCGTTGTCCAGCGCACCGGGGCGAACGGTCGGTCGCACAGGCGGGCGAGGATCTGGTTGGCGTACTCCGTCTTGCCCGCCGTCGCCTCGCGGAGATCGAGGATGAGGCCCTGCACCAAGGCGAAATCGGGGAACGTCCTGTCGAGCTGGCGCACGACATCGTCGTCCGCCAGGGACGCGATGCGTACCACCGCTACGCCGCCGGGGAGCGATCGGGTCTCGAAGGGAGGCGGGTCGAGCGGCCAGCGATCGTTCAGCGACACGCTGCGGGTCACGCTCAGGCCACGCGGCTCCGACCCCGGGACGCGGACGAGGAGATGGAGCGTGGTACCCTTCTCCCCCTCCAGCATCCAGGTCACGGCGCGCTGCCAGCGGTCGGCGGGCGTGGCGGCCGGGATCTCGGGGAGCACCGAGTCGCGGATCCACACCTCCGCCGGGATGCCTTGGACGGCGAGGATCTCGGCGAGCCGCTCGGGCCGGGCCACGCGCATCTCGTCGTTTTCGGCGTAGTCCATGATAAATGGCCGCCGCTCGGCGCTCCGCACAAGCAGCGGTGGGCGCGCGATCCGTGAGCGCAGATAGGGCGGGGCGACGACCGCGGCCTGGCCGTCGGCGAGCAACGCGACGAGGCGCCGCAGCCGCCGGTAGAAGCGGACGTCCGATTGCGGCTCGACGGCGAGCGTCAGGTTGGCGGCGAGCGCCGAGTCCCAATCCGCCCGGACGCGGTCCCAGTAGGCGAAGTTGTAGCGTGCCTCGGCCCACACGGTGGTCACCGCCACCCCGCGCTCGCTGGCGGAGAGCTGCTGGCCGGCGAGTCGTGCGGGGGTCGCGCAGCACGCCGAGGCGACGCACACCAGGAGCTTCGAGCGAGTGGTCACGCGCCTAATCTACCTCCTCCTCTTCATCGCGCCGCAGGTGCTGATCTACCTGTACCTGCGCGAGCGGCTGCCCGACCGCACACGGCCCGGCCAGGCGCGCGCCGTACGGCGGGCACTGGCCTTGCTCTTTGTCGCGTTCAACCTCCCGTGGTGTTTCATCGCCTGGCGCCTGCTGTTCGGCGGCAGCATGTGGGGCGTCGGCCGCCTCCCCTTCACCGGCCCGTGGATGGCGTGGCAGCTGTTGGGATGGATCTTTGGCGCGCTGGTGGCGGTGTACGTGGTCGGGAAGGCGGTGTGGTGGCTCGCGGGGAAACTGCGTGGTGCGTGGTACGTGGTTCCCACCGCCGCGGGGC
>JAEHDT010000093.1 GCA_016880225.1 Gemmatimonadota bacterium
AGCATTTCCGTACCACGGTCGAGAAGGGCCTGGAGATCATCCGGGCGCTGCGCGGCTGGACCTCGGGGCTCGCCGTGCCGCACTTCGTGATCGATGCCCCCGGCGGCGGCGGCAAGATCCCGCTCCTCCCGGAGTACGTCGAGTCGATCAGCGACGACGCGGTGGTGCTGCGGAACTACGCGGGCCGGCGCTACGTGTACCGTCAGCCGGCGCGCGAGGAGGTTCTCGTCGGGTAGCCGCGCCCGCCCGGCGTGGCGACCCGCCACAGCCCGCCCTCACCGTGCCGCGTTTTCACCCCTCCGTGCCGCAAAAACGCCCTGACCGAACGGCGTCCCAGGCCCCATGTTTACCGTATGGTTAGGCGCTCGTCGTTCCTCGTCGGCGCGGCCCTGTTGCTCGCGTGCGGCGGAGCGGTGGCGCAGCGGGCCGACACGGCCGCCGCGCCGGCTCACGCCCCGAGCGTGCCCGCAGCCGATCGCTACGAGCCCGTGTTCGACGAGCTGCGCCACCTCGTACCGCGCGGCGATCGCGTCGCGACCGTCCAGAATCTGACGCTGCGGCGAGACGTCATCGAGTTCCACCTCGATGACGGCGAGATCTTCGCCACATCGCCGGTGGCGGGGCGCACGGTGGCAGCGGTATTCGTGGGCCACGGGTCCGTGTCGTTCGCGCCGCCGCTCGAGATCGAGCGGCGGGAGATGAAGCGCGTGATCGGCGACTCCGTGGTGAGCGCGCGGATCTCCGCCGCTGCGTTCGTATTCACCGACTCCACGTTGGCGGAGCTCGAGCGGAAGGCCGCGTTCCGCGCCGGCGGGAACGGGGACCATGCTGCGGGCGTCCTGCATGACTGCGTGGACCACCTGTTGGACGACCGCAGCGTCCTGCAGCCCACGCTCATGGGCGCCCTGTTGAATGGCGAGACCAACGGGTTCTTCTACGTCCACGTCAAGCGGGAGCGGGGCGAGGACCTGATGTTCGTGCTGGACCCCGAAGACGAGGAGCCAGTCCAGCTGTTGCGAGGCGGCCGGGAGGGGGCGAAGGTCCAGGTCGTTGCGCAGTTCAAGCGGGCGGACGACCTGAGCGACACGGTTGCGGCCACGCCGGAGGGCCGGTGGGACTTCAAGCTCCAGGCCTACCAGGTCGAGGCGACCATCGCAAAGGGCCTTGGCTTCTCCGGAGCCGCCACGGTCCGTCTCACGGCACGGCACGGCGGCGTGCGGTGGGTCCGATTCCGCCTGTTCTCGGAGTTGGCGGTGGACTCGGTCAGTGCGCCCGGAGCGGGAGCACTGGCGTTTTCCCGCCTGAAGCAGGACCCCGATTTGTGGGTGCGCCTCAACTCATCACCCGCTGCGGGAGAGACGTTGGCAGTGCACGTGGTGTATCACGGCGACCTCATCGGCTACGTGTCCGTCACGGAGCAGGTGCTTCGAGGCGCACCGATCGCCGTCCGCAGCGCGCTGCCGAGCTCAGTCGACCGGTGGTTCTACGTCAAGACACCCACTACGTGGTTCCCGCGGTACGGCGACCTGGCAGCGGACGTCGATTTGACGTTTCACACACCGAAGCGGTATCGGCTCGCCAGCATCGGCAAGCTGGTCGATTCACGCGTGGACGGCGACATCGTGACGACCCATTGGACCTCCCTCCGGCCCGCCGATCAGGTGTGCTTCAGTCTCGGCGACTTCGACGAGTTCAAGATCACCGATCCCCGCATCCCGCCCGTCACGGTACACACGAACAGCGACGCGCATCGGAAGATCGACAACCTGTTTCTGGCGTTGCGCGACAAGCTCGGGGCCGACGACGCCTTCATATCCAGGTTCCTTTCGCAGCGCGATCCCGAGAAGGACGTGGGCGCCGACGTCGCGAACAGCCTCGCATTCTTCACCCGGGTGTACGGACCCCCGTTGTTCGACCGCTACTACGCGACCGAGATCCCGTTCGAGTACGGGGAGGCGTTCCCGGGGCTCATCTACCTGTCGGTGTGGACGTTCCAGGCGATGAGCGACAGCGGCTACGAGGAGATCTTCCGCTCTCACGAGATGGCGCACCAGTGGTGGGGCATTGGCGTCGAGCCGGCCGGATATCGAGACGCCTGGTTGTCGGAGGGGTTCGCCGAGTTCTCCGGGTTGTGGTACATGCAGATCATCCTCAGAGACAACGAGAAGTTCTTCAAGCACCTGAAGCATTGGCGCTCGGCGATCCGCGCGCGGCGCAACGACGTGCCGCCGATCGGGATCGGGTGGCGCGCCGCGCAGCTGAATGAGCGGGACTACACCCTCATCACGTATCACAAGGGCGCCTGGGTCCTCCACATGCTGCGGAACCTCATGCTCAACCTCCGCACCATGGACGAAGACGCGTTTGTCGCCACGATGCGGGACTTCTACCGCCAATATCGCGGCCGCCGCGCGTCGACACGGGATTTCCAGAGGGTGGTCGAGCAACACATCGGCACCGACATGAGCTGGTTCTTCGACGAGTGGGTCGACGGCACCGCGATCCCGACCTACACCCTCTCGTGGCACACCGAACCCGCCCAAAATGGGCACTACACGCTGCAGCTCCGGGTGAGGCAGGACGACGTACCCGACGAGTTCATGATGCCCGTTCCCGTGAAGATCGGGTTCGCGGACAGCGCAATGCACGCGTACGTGCGAATGAGGGTCGCCGGCCCGGTAAGCGAGGCGACCCTGGATCTCCCGGCGGAGCCCACGCAGGTCGAGCTCAATCCTCTGGAATCGGTGCTGGCGGGTGTGAAGGAGGAGGACTGGCACTAGCGCGCGGCGAGCGCATGCGCGCCATGCTGCTCGACGCCCCGGGCCGTCCGCTCCGCTCCGCCGCGATCCCCCGCCCGGAACCCGGCGCGGGGCAGGTGCTCCTGGCCGTGCGCGCCTGCGGGGTGTGCCGGACCGACCTGCACCTGCGTGACGGAGAGCTCCCTGATCCCAAGCTGCCCCTCGTGCTGGGTCACGAGATCGTGGGGACGGTGGCGGCGGTGGGACCGCGGGCCGACCGCTTCGCGCCTGGGCAGCGCATCGGAGTCCCGTGGCTCGCGTGGAGCTGCGGGGAGTGCCGCTACTGCCGCGGCGGCCGCGAGAACCTGTGCGACCGCGCGCGCTACACCGGCTATCAGATCGACGGCGGCTACGCCGAATACGCGGTGGCCGACGCGCGATTCTGTTTCCCCATGCCCGTGGGGTACGGCGATCTCGAAGCGGCGCCGCTCTTGTGCGCCGGCCTGATCGGGTACCGGTCGCTCGTGGCGGCGGGAGACGGGGAGCGGCTCGGGCTGTACGGCTTCGGCGCGGCGGCGCACATCGTGGCCCAGGTGGCGCGGCACCAGGGACGGCGCGTGTTCGCTTTCACTCGTCCGGGAGACACGGCGGCGCAGCAGTTCGCCCGCGACCTGGGGGCCGCATGGGCGGGAGCGTCCGACGCGCCACCTCCCGAGCCGCTCGACGCCGCCATCATCTTCGCGCCCGCCGGCGCGCTCGTCCCTATGGCGCTCCGCGCCGTGAGCAAGGGTGGCACGGTGGTGTGCGCCGGGATTCACATGACGGACATCCCGTCGTTTCCCTACGACATCCTGTGGGGGGAGCGGGCGGTCCGCTCGGTGGCGAACCTCACGCGCAAGGACGGGGAGGAATTCCTGGCGCTCGCGCCCAAGGTGCCGGTGCGAACGCAGGTCGAGCCGTATCCCCTCGAACGGGCGAACGAGGCGCTCGACAACCTGCGGGCGGGGCGGGTGCTCGGGGCCGCCGTGCTTACGGCAGCTGCCACACCTCCACGCGGTTCCCGGTGAACACCGGGATCAGCACCCGGTTCCGCTTGCCGTCGAATCCGATGTCCGCGGGGCTCGGCACGCCGGTGATCAGCTTCACTTCCTGGCCGGTTTCGTAGGCGGAGACCGTCGAGTCGTTCCAGCTCGACACCAGGATCCTGCCGCCCACGATGTCCACCCCGTCGAACGCGCCCGCGCCCTTGGCGATCACCACCGGCGCCTTGTCGCCCGGCTTCCACGAGAGCACCGAGCGTCCGCCGAACGACACGACGATAAAGCGCTTGCCGGCGACGTCCACGGCGATGCCGTTGGGCCGCCCCAGCGTGTCGCCCCGCGCCGCGACCGTCACCTGCCGGTCCGATCCGATGCGGAAGATCCGGTCGGGACCGGGGTGCAGCACGTTGCCCACATCGTCGAACTTGATGCCGGTGTCGGTGATGTACAGCGCACCGGTCGGGGCGACCACGATGTCGTTCAGGAACACAGCGCCCAGCTTGGAGAGACTCACGCTGTCGCGCGGCGCTCCCGTCTTCGCGTCGAACGCGCGCACGGCGTCGATGTCGGCGACCCACAGCGTGTCGCCCGCGAGCGCGAGCCCCTTCGGGGCGTTCAAGGTCGCGCCGTTGTGGCCGCCTTCGATGAACTTGAGATTCTCGACCGCCCCATCGGGTTTGACGCGGCTGATGAAGCCGTTGTTGTCCTTCGCCGTGGCGCTGCCGTTGACGTTCGACACGAAGTAGATGTCCTGGGCCGTGTCGTGCAGCACCGACTCCGGCGTCAGGAATCCTTCCACGGTGAGCACCTTCGTCGCGGCCGCGGCCGCCGCCGGAGTCGAAGCGGGCGGTACCGGCGGCGAAGCCGGGGGCTGCGACTCGGCGGCCGTCGCAGTCGTGTCCGATGCGGGGGGCGTTCTCGCCACCCGCTGGCAGGCCGCGCAGACGGCGGCGGCAACGCACAGGAATCGCAGTGTCATGGGCTAGGCCTTGGCCTCCGCAAGCTCCTTCTTCCGCACGTCCGCCACCTTCTGGGCGGCATCGGGCGGCACTTCCTGATACACGTGAAACCGCGAACGGTACGTGCCGCGCCCGTGGGTGAGGGAGTGCAGCGTCGTCGCATAGCGATCGAGCTCGGCTTCGGGAACGAGCGCCTTGACCTTCACCTGGCGCCCATCGGGCTCGGTGCCGAGGATGTGCCCGCGCCGCGACGAGAGGTCGCCCATCACCGCGCCCTGGTATTCGTCGGGCGTCCACACCTCGAGCTCGAGAATCGGCTCGAGCAACACCGGCCGGCAGTTCGGGCTCACGTTCCGGAAGGCCAGGATGCCCGCCATCTTGAACGACATTTCGTTCGAATCGACGTCGTGGTAGGAGCCGTCGTACAGCTCCACCTTGAAATCCACCACCGGATAGCCGGCCACGGGCCCGCGCGCGGCGGCCTCCTGAATGCCGCGCTCCACCGCCGGGATGTATTGCCGGGGGATCACCCCGCCCACGATTTGGTCCGCGAACTGGAATCCGGACCCGCGCGGCAGGGGCGCGATCCGGATCCAGCAGTCGCCGTACTGGCCCCGGCCCCCGGTCTGCTTCTTGTGCTTGCCCTGGCCCTCGGCCCGCCCTTTGAAGGTCTCGCGGTAGGCGATCTTCGGCTTGCCGATCACGGCGTGCACGCCGAACTTGCGCGCCAGCCGCCCCACGATGATCTCGAGATGGCGCTCGCCCAAGCCGCGGATCAGCGTCTGCCCCAGCTCCCCGTTGTACTCGTGCTGGAAGGTGGGATCCTCCTCGTGCAGCTTGTGCAGTCCGTTGGAGAGCTTCTCCTCCTCGCCGCGCTGCTTCACCTCGATCGCTTCGGTGATCACCGGCTCCGGGAAGGGGATCTTGGGGAGCACGATCGCATGCTCCCTGGTCGAGAGCGTGTCGTTGGTGTGCGTGTCGCGGAGCTTGGCGACGACGCCGATGTCCCCCGCGTGCAGCTCGGGGATTTCGAACCGCTCCTTCCCGACCGCGACGCACAGATGATTCAGCTTCTCGACGGCCTCGCGGGGCGCGTTGTAGACGTCCTGGCCGTTCTTGACGGCGCCTGAGTACACACGGAAGTAGCTCACGTCGCCGACGTGCGGCTCGGAGATGGTCTTGAAGACCTGCGCCACGATCGGTCCGCCGTCCTCGACCTTCAGCGTGACGCGCTCCGCGCTCCCCCAGCGCTGGCCCTCCGTGGGCAGCCGCTCGCTCGGCGCCGGAACGAGCTCCACCAGCTTCGAGAGCAGCGCCCGCATCCCGTAGGTCAGCTCCGCGGCCCCGCAGAACAGGGGAAACAGCTCGCCCTTCGCCATGCCCGCCTTCATCGCGGCGATCGCCTCGTCGCGACCGATCTCCTCGCCCGAGAGGTAGCGCTCGAGCAGCGTATCGTCGGTCTCGGCGATGCGCTCGATCAGCTCCTTCGAATAGCGCTCGAACCGCTCGGCGTACTCGGCCGGCACGTCGACCTCTTCGTACTCGCCCGCCTTCGTGCCCTTCTTGTACAGGTGGCACTGCTTCGAGAACAGGTTGATGATCCCGTGGAACTCGGGGCCTTCGCCCACTGGGATCTCCACTGGGATGACCTTCGGCGTCAGCCGCTCCTTGACCTGCGTGTACACCTTCTCGAAGTTGGCGTGCTCCTTGTCCATCAGCGACACGAAGAACAGCCGCGGGATATCCCGCTGCTGGCAGTAGTCCCACACCTTCTCGGTACCCACCTCCACGCCGCCCGTGGCCGAGACGACCACCACCGCCGCGTCCGCCGCGTACACGCCCGCCAGCGCCTCGCCGGTGAAGTCGAGGTACCCGGGGGTGTCGATCAGATTGAGCTTCGCATCCATCCACTCGGCGACCGCGACGGCGAGGTTGATGGAGTACTTGCGCTCGATTTCGTCGGGGGTGTAGTCGGTGAGGGCGGTGCCGTCCTTCACGGATCCGTGGCGCTTGCTCGTGCCGGCCACGAACGCGAGGGCGTCGACCAGGGAGGTCTTGCCGCTCGCGCCGTGGCCGACGACCGCCACGTTGCGGATCTCCGGTGTCTTGTACACGCGCATAGGCGCAGCTCACTCCGGCAGAGGACCAGGAGAATATGAGGCACGAAACAGGAGGTAGGCTAGGCATAGGCTAGACGCGCAGACGCGTAGGAAAACAGCACGTCCGTGAGCAGGAGAACCCTGTTCACTCCACCTGTTCACCACTGTGCGTCTGTGCGTCTAGCCTGCCGGTCGTGCTGGCTGTGCGACTGGTTCCTGATGCGTCTTGGGCACCCGGAAACACACCAATCCCCCCAACGCCATCACCGCTCCCGCGACAAGAAACGCCGCCGCGTGCGAGGCGTCGTACACCCGCCCCAGCGCCAGGGGCCCGAGCAGCCGCCCGAGGGCCCCCAGGGCCTGCGCCGCGCCGAGCACCGTCCCCTGCTCCGCGGGACCGGCGAACACCGAGACGAGCCCCGTGGCCGCCGGTCCAAAGATGCTGTTCGAGAATGCCAGCGCCGCAGTCCAGGCGTACAGCGCGGCGCTCGAATGGAGCGCCGGGATCACGCCGATGCCGAGCGCCATGCCGAACCCGCCAGCGATGAGCAGCGCACGATCGCCGAACCGGCGGGCGAGCTTGCCGAACGCGTACCCCTGCACCACCGCCGCGGTCGCCCCGATCACCGTGAAGAGCCAGCCGAGCTGGTGCTCCTGCCAGCCGAAGGTCAGGTTCGCCCAGAACGGCAGTGCGACGGTATAGCCCGAGAACGCGAACGGCGCGACCAGCCACGCGAGCATCAGCGGCGCCAGACGCGGATTCCTCATGGCGTCGCCGATGTGGGAGAAGTCCCACAGCTGGCGCGCCGTGCGGTGCTCGGACTTGAGCGACTCGGGAAGGACCAGATACGCGGACCCGAAGTTCGCGAGCGACAGACCGGCGGCGACCAGGCCGGGCGCGGCGGGCCCGAGGTAGTGCGCGGACAGCCCGCCGAGGGCGGGCCCGATGATGAAACCCAGACCGAACGCGGCGCCGATGATCCCCATGCCGCGCGAGCGCTCCGCCGGCGACGTGATGTCGGCGATGTAGGCTTGCGCCGCGGAGATATTGCCGCCCGCAAAGCCGGAGACGACGCGGGCCACGAACAGGACGGCATATGAGTGCGCCGCGGCGAACAGCAGGTACCCGAGCGCATTGACGAGCATCGTGGCGAGCAGGATAGGGCGGCGCCCCACACGATCCGAGGTGCGGCCCAGGAACGATGTCGCGACGAACTGCATGCCGGAGAAGACGGCGAGCAGCGCGCCCAGCCCCAACCCGCCCGCGCCGAGGCGCTTTGCGTAGTACGGCAGGATCGGGATGATGATCCCGAACCCGATGAGATCGACGACGACGGTGAAGAAGATGACGGCGAAGCGCGAGCGGGCGGCGGGCATAAGGGCTAGAATCTACGCCGCCCTCTCTCGGAGTGCTCGCATGGCCACGTGGCACCGTCTCGGCGACCGGGCCGAGCTGCTCACCCGCGTTCCCTGCGCCGTCAAGCTCGAGCGCTGGTCGGTCGCGCTGTTCTTCCACGACGGCGCGTTCCGCGCGATCGGGAACAGCTGCAACCACAAGGGCGGTCCCCTGGCCGAAGGCCGGCTGCACGGCGAATTCGTGATGTGCCCGTGGCACGCGTGGGAGTACAGCGTGGTCACCGGCAAGGGTCCGGAAGGTTACGACGAGGAGCAGGTGCCGGTGTTCGCGGTCGAGGAGCGCGCCCACGGCGTGTACGTCCAGACCCCGCCCACGATGCCCCGGAAGCTCGTCAAGCACATGCCGTCGCACCTGCTCGCGGAGCATCCCAAGCCCGCGGGCGCGCCGCCGCGCGTGCTCGGCATTTCCACCACCGCGATGGACGACGTCAACCCGCGATTCTCCACGTCCGACGCGCTGCTCGAGCACGCCCTCGATCAAGCGAAGCGCCGCGGTGCCGACGTCCAGCACATCAAGCTTCGCGACCTGAAGTTCCGCCATTGCGAAGGCAACTACTCCAAGGCGGCGCGCGCCTGCACCTGGCCGTGTGCCATAACGGAGCGCGACCCGGAGGACCAGCTGACCGCCGTGTATGAGGGGCTGGTCCATTGGGCGGATGTCGTGCTCATCGGCACCCCGATCCGCTGGGGCAACGCCTCCTCGCTCTACTACAAGATGATCGAGCGGCTGAACTGCGTGCAGAACCAGGTGACGATCCACAACACGGTGCTGATCAAGCACAAGGTCGCGGCGTTCATCATCACCGGCGGTCAGGACAACATTCAAGCCGTGGCGGGCTCGATGTTCACGTTCTGGGCGGAGCTCGGGTTCGTGTTCCCGCCGTTCCCGTTCATCGCGCACTCGCGCGGCTGGGACGCCGAGGACATGCAGAACAACGTGCGCCAAGTGCTGATGAGCGAGTCGCTGCGCGAGGCCTCGTACGAGCTGCTGGACCGGGCGCTCGACTTCTGGAGCATCATCGATCGTCACAGGGCCGAGATTGACAGGCCGATGGAGCGGGCCGGCCGCAAGGCGAACGCCCTTCCCGAGCCGGACGACCCCGAGGAGATCACGGTATGACCCGCCGCATGGAAATCGCCAAGCGCTACGAGAAAGCGCTGTTCGCGGGGGACCGCGCCGGCGTCGCCCAGCTGTTCCACGACGACGCCGTGTACTGGGTGGCCGGGGCGCCGCCGATCGGCGGCGAGTGGCGCGGCCGCGAGCGCGTGCTCGACGCGCTGTGGAACCGCGAGCCTGGCCTGGGCGCGGCCGACTGGGGCTACGAGGAGGTGTGGCGCGAATGGTACGACGCCGACGACCGCGTGATCTTCGAGATCCGCGAGCGCTCCTGGCTGAAGGGCCACCCCCACGACGTGATGGACCAGCGGACCTGCGTCGTGATCCGCTTCCGGCAGGACCGGATCGCCGAGCTGCGGGATTACACGGACAGCCACATCTACGAGGAATTCGCGAAACGGCACCGTGCCGACCTGCCCAAGTTCAAGCAGCGCTAGCGGGTCCGCGTGTGACGCCCGTCACGCAGTTAACGCCCTACCCCGACGCCCCGTCTCATCTCCGAACCTCAACCGGGACGACAAAGATGCGACGTGATATCGCCTTGCTCGCGGTGCTGGCACTCGGCCTCGGCGCCCCTGCGGCGCTCGCGGCCCAGGACTCGAGCGCCGTCAACCGGGACCGCCGCGAGGTCCGCCACGACCGCCGCGAGCTGCGCGGCGACCGCCGGGACATCCGCCACGACACCAGGGACATCCGGCAGGATCGTCGGGACGTGCGGCAGGACTTGAAGAGCGGTGACACCACGGACGCGCGGCGCGACGTGCGCGATCTGCGGCGGGACCGGCGCGACCGGCGTCATGACGTGCGCGATGCACGCAGAGATCGCAGGGATGTAAGGCAGGACCAGAAGAAAGACAGCACGAAGAACTAGACGGCTAGACGTACAGACGGCTAGCGGCGTGTAGGAGTCAGGCGTGAGGTGGGGCCTACCTGAGCTCTCGCTACTCACACCCGCTAGCCGTCTAGACGTCTAGCCGTCTGACTGACCGTCTAGCCGTCTAGACTATCGCATCGAGCGTCCGGTCCC
>JAEHDT010000094.1 GCA_016880225.1 Gemmatimonadota bacterium
CCTCGATCATGGTGGTCCCGTTGGGGAAGGCAGTGAAGAAAAGGAGGAGCCGTGCTTGACAGACTGATCGAATCCCGGCCGACCAGGGATCCCACGCGGGTGGTGGGCGGGGGAGCGGTGTCCGTGTTCTTCCATGGTGCGGTGATCGGCGGCGCCGTGCTCGCGACCTTGAGCGTGGGGCCGGTGGATACGGGCGCCAAAATCGACACCACGATGGTGTACCTCCCGCAGCCACGCCACGAGCAGCCCAAGCCCCCCGAGCGGGAGCCGGTGCCGCTCGGCACGCCGCTCAAAGGCTTCCAGACGGTCGTCGCACCTGCCGAGATCCCTGCCAACATCCCGCCGGTGAACCTGCAGGAGAAGTTCAATCCCAAGGACTATTCCGGGATCGGGGTCGAGGGCGGCGTGGCGGAAGGCGTCGTGCCCGTCGCCGGCGAGGTGTACATGGAGGCGATCGTCGAGGAGAAGCCCGCTCTCCTCTCGGCACCGGAGGCCCGCTATCCGGAGATGCTGCGGCAGGCGGGGATTCAGGGCCGCGTCGTCGTTCGGGCGATCATCGACACGAGCGGCCGCGCCGAGCCGAACTCGATCATGATCATGCGGAGCCCGAATCCGGGATTCGACGAGCCGTCGCGCTATTGGATGCAGCGGGCGCTGTTCCGCCCAGCGCGCGTGCACGGTCAGGCGGTGCGCGTGCTCGTGGAGGTGCCGATCGATTACCGGATCGCCCGCGCATAGCTTCACGGTCGTTTCAGGGGATCCTAAGGGACTCGATGTTATCGTGGTGACGGGTCGGGCAATGAGGACGGTGTCACCGAAGTCGACACCTCCAGGGCTCGCGACGATGGCGGGCCTTACGTAGGCGGTCAATCTCTCCGCCAGCCCGACCCTTTGTTTTCCTCCGCTCGGCGCCCGTCTCACGCGTTGCGCCGCACGTCCTCCTCCACCGCTCGCTGCAAGGCACCCAGCCGATCACTGAAACGCACCGGGTAGGCTGCGGCTCCCTTTAACCGACGCACCTCTTCGGGCAAGGCGGCGACCTGCGTCGCGCAGCGCTCGCGCACGGCGGCGAGCGGCGGCGGTGGCTCGAGCACACGGCCCGACCGCATCACGGGGCGGAGTAGCGGCTCGGCCGCCGCGTCGGCGACGGGCTCGTCGTGCAATGCGACGAGGTCGTATGCGAAGCGGTGGCCCGGTCCGCGGAACCGGTAGACCTGCTTCTCCCCGGTCCAGGTCGTCTTGCCCTCACTGGTCTTCAAGACGTGGCGGCCGGCGTACTTCACCAGCTTGTAAGCCATGTCGAGGTAGGGTGCGTCGGCGGAGACATCCATGCGCGTGCCCACACCGAAGGCGTCGATCGGGGCTCCCTGCTCGAGAAGGCGGTCGATCTGGTCCTCGTCGAGCCCGCCGCTCACGAAGATCTTCACGTCGCGCAGGCCCGCCGTGTCGAAGATGCGCCGCACCTCCTTGCTCAGCGCCGGGATGTCGCCGCTGTCCAATCGCACGCCGGCGAGCCGCTCGCCCCGAGCCGCCATCTCGGCTGCCACCTCGGCCGCCCGCCGCGCCCCCGCGATCGTGTCGTAGGTGTCGATGAGGAGAATCGTGCCGCTCCCGAACCGTCGGCCGAACGCCCGGAAGCTCTCGATCTCGTGAGGAAACGCGGACACGTAGGAATGGGCCATTGTGCCGGTGGGCGGGATGCCGTAGGTGAGGCCCGCTAGCACGTTGCTCGAAGTCGTCGCCCCCGCGAGGAATGCGCACCGGGCGGCCTTCATGCCGGCGTCGAGACCGGGAGCGCGCCTCAGGCCGAACTCGACCACGGGCCGGCCCCGCGCCGCCAGCACCGATCGCACCGCTTTGCTCGCGACCACGGTCTGGAAGTGGCACAGGTTGAGCACGGCGGTCTCCACGAGCTGCGCTTCGGCGATCGGCGCGGTCACCTCGAGCAGCGGCTCCTCGGCGAATACCACGGTGCCTTCGGGCACGGCCCGCACGTCTCCCGTGAACCGCACGTCTCGGAGGTAGGCCAGGAACGGGGGGTCGAAACAGCCGAGGGAGCGGAGGTAGTCGAGCGCCGCTGCGCTGAAGCGGAACTCCCGCAGGAAGGCAAGCACGTCTTCCAGGCCGGCCGCCACCAGGAACGAACGACCCAGGGGGAGCCTTCGGACGAATAGGCTGAACGTGGCTGCCCCGGTCATCCCCTCCCGGACGTACGAAGCCGCCATCGTGATCTCGTACAGGTCCGTGAAGAGCGCGGCGTCCCGTAAGGCGACGGGTCCGGAAACGAAGGCGCCGGGATCCATGGGCTCGAAAAGTAACGCCAGCCGTCACCCGTATGCGTACCGAACACAGCGTGAAGAAACCTGCGCAGTGGATTCCTTGCGGGTTCACGGACGGGATGTAGGTTAGCAGGAGTTTCTCCGGATGAAGCGGGGAGGCTCCAGGACCGGCAACGGAAGCGGGGTCGATGATCCGGTGATCACTTCATCTGGAGCGGTGAGACCCATCGCGAGTCTCACCCACGTCGGAGTGGCGCTCCGACGTGCAGTGCA
>JAEHDT010000095.1 GCA_016880225.1 Gemmatimonadota bacterium
CATCGCTGACCGTCTCCATCACGGCCTGGCCGAGCGGGGCGAAAGCGAATTGGGTTGGGGGACCGGGGCTCTTGTCTCTCGCTGCCATACGTCCTTGCATAGCCGAATTCCCGGGTCAAAGTTCCACAAAGCGCCGTCATACCAAAGACCCGCCCAACGCCCAGAGGTCACGGCAGGCGGGTCACCTAAGGATCGCACCAACCGGGCGTCCTAGCGACGCCGGCCGCGCCGGCCACCGCGCGCCAGGCGCTCCCGCTCCCCACGAGACAGGCCGGTCAGTTGGCGGCGCAGGTCCTCGAGCGTATCCGACCGTACCGCGTCGCGCTTGCCCCGGAGCACCGTGAAGCGCACCGGCCGGTCGAACGGAGGCAGGTCCCGGACCTGCAAGCGGCGGGCCTGACCCTCTTTGAGCCGGAGCCGCACCACCCCCGTGCCCTGCTCCACCTCATAATCCACCGGCACCCGGTCGCCGTACAAATGGATTGACGCCGGCAGGGCGTCCAGCGTCCGCCGCTCGGCTTCGGGGATGATCGCGTCGGGATCGAGCTCCAGCCGGGTGGCGATGAAGTCCTCCCAGGAGCGGACGCGCTCGAGCTGCGCCGCGAGCAGGGTGGTGACGTGATCGGTCGCCGCCTGCGCGAGCCGCCCGCCCGAGCGGCGCCAGTAGGACCCGAAGCGCTCGAGCGCGCGCCGCAGCCGCCCTTGGTCCGGATGAGGGGTCTCGCCGGCGAGCAGGGCGGCCACGAGGGCCTTGCGCGCTTCGGCCGCGAGCTCCGGGGGGAACGGCGTGGGGAGCGGCTCGACCTCGCGCTCGAGCAGGAAGCCGAAATAACCCACCGTGCGGACCAGCATCAGCCCCTCGCGCCGCCGCTGGCGCTCGAACGTCACCGTGGAAGCGCCGCGCCGCGCATAACGGCGGATCGCGCGCTCGGGGAGCGCGGTGCCTTCGATGCTGGCGCGCGGGACGCCGAACCGGTCGGCGAAGTAGCGCAGCGTCCCGGCAACCGCTCCCCAGCTGCCGCACACCGAGCCCCGACTCACCCGCGCCTCCCGCCCGTCCGCGGTCGCCTCGTCGATCACCAAGTCGAAGGGCATGATCTTGGCCACGAGGTCCGCGAAGGCGGAGACGGTCTTCTCACCGGCGTACGGGAGCCGCTCGGGGAGCGGCAGCTCTAGCTGGCGGTAGACCGACGCGAGCCCGAGGGCCACATCCTCGATCGCCTTGACGAGAACGCCCCGACCTTCTGCCCACCGGTCGATGCCATCGCGGAACAGGTGACGCGGCAGGCCGTACA
Organism: Gemmatimonadota bacterium; assembly: GCA_016880225.1. Taxonomy (GTDB): domain Bacteria; phylum Gemmatimonadota; class Gemmatimonadetes; order Gemmatimonadales; family GWC2-71-9; genus AG41. Next base: position 1,296 of record JAEHDT010000095.1, read on the forward strand.
CCTCCCCCAGGTAGCCGTGCTTGTTCACCGCCTCGGCGTACACGTTGTAGGCCGTCAGGTGATCGCTGCCGGGAGCGATCAGCCCGCGCAGGTCCCGCTCCTCGCGCGTCATGCGGTGCAGCGACTCGATGTTGGCGGCCACGGCCGCGATGGGGACGAGGTCGGCCTCGGCGTGCCACAGCAGCTCGCCCCAGGGCCGCTCCACGGGCATCGCCTCCACATCGCGGCCGTAGAGCGTGAGGCGGCCGTGCTCGATCAGCCCCCGCTCCGTGAGCAGCTCCACGGCGTCGCGATATGCCTTGCGGTCGAGCGGGACGGGGAGGTCGAGCTCGCGCGCATCGACGCCGAGCGCGGCGCACGTGATCGCCACCCGTTCCGCGTCACCGGCGAGCTGGAACTCGGGTGGGGTGGGCTGGAGCGCCTCGAACACCACATCGCGGTCGCTCAGGATGTAGACCTCGCCGCCCTCGACGCGCCCGTGCACGCGCCCGGCCATCTGGAGGATTTCGTTCGCGCCGAGGTACAAGCGCGTCAGCACGTTGCGGCCGCGCTCGACGACGTTGGCGTAGCGCGCATCGTAGATGACGACCGTATCGAGACCGCGGATGTTCAGGGCCGACTGCCCTGCGGCGGTCATCGCCAGCAGGAACGGCCGGCGCACGTCCCCGTCGAGGAATGGCCGGATCACCCGGATCGGCTCGCCGCCGTGATAGAAGGCGGTGGGGAGTCCCTGCCACCGGTCGCCGAGCTCCTTCGCGATCTGCTCGACTTCGGCGCGTGTGGGCACGAACACTCCCACGCCCCGGCGCTCCCGCAGCACCCGCTTCATGAAGCGATCGTTCAGGAACTCGAGCGGCTTCTGCGGCAGCACGCGGACGTCGGCCGCCCGCGCCGGGTCGAACGCCCGGGTCTCCAGCACCTCGACGGATCCCAGGTAGCGGGCGTAGAACGACGGGTCCACGGTGGCGGACAGCCAGATGAAGCGGCAGCCCGCCCGCTTGCCGAGCGCCAGGCACAGCTCGAGTTCCGCGGACGTCTGGTGGATCTCGTCCACCACCAGAGTATCCCGCGCCGTGATGAGCCCGTCCTCGAACCAGCGGCGTGCGATACCCGTCGTGACGATCACGACGTTCCACGTGGGAGTCTCGGGCGTGGCTTCACGCTCGCGGTTGACCACGCCCACCTTGAGGGGGGCGCCTAAAATGGTTTCGGAGATCGGGCGAATCGCGAGCGTCTTGCCCGTCCCGGTCCCCGCCACGATTCCGAAGCCGCGCCCCGAGGCCGCCAGACGTGCGATGTCGGTGCCGTGCTCGCGGGCGAGCAGCGTGTCGATGTCCAGGCTCATCGCCAGCTCGATGGTCTCGCACGCCGCGCGCGTCGGGGCGATCACGACGACCCGGCCGGTGGTGGGCTCCGCGGCGAGGAAAGCCTTGGGGTCGGGCGGAAGGAAGTGGTCGCGGGAAATTCGCACGGTGGCAATATAGATTGGCGAGGAGGAGGGTCCCATGTTCTCTCGCCCCCTGCCAGGTCTGCTGCTCGTGCCGCTCGTCGCGCTCGCGTCTGCGGGCGTCGCCCGAGCGCAGCGCTTGGAGCGCGTCCCCGACCGCCTCACGCCGGACCAGCTCGAGGCCCAGCTGCGCTATCAGACGGGCCGCGTCACGCTGCAGCGCGGCCTCGCGACCCTCGATCTTCCGGCGGACTTCCGTTATCTCGACCCGCACGAGGCCGACCGCGTGCTCCGCGCCTGGGGCAACCCGCCCGGCAGCGAAACGTTCGGGATGCTCGTGCCGACCGGCGTGCGCGTGCTGTCCAACGAGGGCTGGGGTGTCGTCATCAGCTACAGCGAGGACGGCTACGTCAAGGACGACGACGCGTCCACGATCGACTATGACGAGCTGCTCGCCAAGATGCAGCGTGCGACACGGGACGCGAACCCCGAGCGCGCCAAGGCCGGCTATGCCACCGCCGACCTCGTGGGATGGGCGGAGCCGCCGCGCTACGACAGCGCCGCTCACAAGCTCTACTGGGCGAAGGATTTCAAGTTCTCGGACGACTCAGGCCACACCCTCAATTACAACATCCGCGTGCTGGGCCGGCGCGGCGTGCTGGTGCTGAACGCCGTCGCCTCCATGGATCGGCTCGCGGCGGTGAAGCGCGACATGGCGAAGGTGATCGGCTTCGTCGAGTTCAACGAGGGGCACCGCTACGCCGACTTCGTTCCCGGCACGGACAAGGTGGCCGAGTACGGCATCGCTGCGCTGATCGCGGGCGGGCTCGCGGCCAAGGCGGGGCTGTTCAAGGTGCTGCTCGGCGCGCTCGTCGCCATGAAGAAGCTCGTGATCGTGGGGCTTGCCGCGGCGGCGGGCTTGCTGCGCAAGCTGTTCCGCCGCCGCTCGCCCGACGTGGCGAAATCCTGAGGGCGCTGCCGTTGAAAGAAAGCGGGAGGCGTGCGTGCGCGCCTCCCGCTTCGCGACCGTACCTGCGGCGCTGCCTAGGGCATCAGTCACCGCATCCGGAACAACCATTGGCACGCCGCACTCCGGCGGTACAGCCGATGGTCACTCGTCGTCGTAGTCCCGCCGGTAGTGATGGCGGTGGTGATGGCGGACGACGTACACCCGCTCCACGAAGAGCGAGGGCCGGTGGACGTACGCCCGCCGGTGGAAGTACGGCCGGGGCCTGCCGACCACGACGAACCCCGTCACGAACGGCCGCGGGACGCCGAAACCGACCACGACATCGACGCGCGTTTGCGCGCCGGCCGGCCGTGCCGCCAGTACGACCAGCAATCCGACTGCCAGGATCCAGTGTTTCATGGTTCACCTCCGGTGAGCGGCCCATTGGAAGGGCCGTGCCAGAAGTGACCGAACGAGCCGAACTGCCTGAACGAGATGAGGTTAGGGCGCCTCGCCGCGGGGCGGCGGCGCGCGGGGGGTGTCACTCGCGGCGGTCAGGCTGTCCGAGCGCCGATCAGTCGCCCAGACTGATTCCCAGGTCCCGGGCGGTGGCCAAGGTGTCGGAGTCGAGCGGCACGCGCTTGGGCGTCGCCAGCGCTTCCTCGATCGGCACCGCGGCGATCCCCGGGGGGCGGAGCGCGACCATGCATCCGAAGCGCCCTTCGGCGACGAGACGCACGGCGGCGGCGCCGAACCGCAGTCCCAGCAGCCGGTCGAACGTGGTGGGGCTTCCGCCGCGTTGCAGGTGGCCGAGGACGAGCGAGCGGGTCTCCTTCCCGGTCATCTTCTCGATCGAGCTCGCCACCTTGTCGCCCATGCCACCCAGCCGCTCGTGCTCGGGGTCCACGAGCGACACGGTGCCTCCCCGCGGCGCGGCCCCTTCGGCGACGACGACGATGCTGAAGTGGCGGCCTTCCGTCTCGCGACTCCTGATCTTGTCGCACACCTTCTTCAGATCGAACGGGATTTCGGGGATCAGGATCACGTCGGCCGAGCCAGCGATCCCTGAGTGCAGGGCGATCCAGCCGGCGTGCCGCCCCATCACCTCGACGACCATGACGCGCTCGTGACTTTCCGCGGTCGAATGGAGCTTGTCGATCGCGTCCGTGGCGGTCTGGACGGCCGTGTCGAAGCCGAAGGTCGCGACCGTGCCGCCCACGTCGTTGTCGATCGTTTTGGGCACGCCGACGAGGGGGACCCCCTTGGCGTACAGGCGCGCCGCGATCCTGAGGGACCCATCGCCGCCGATGGCGATGAGGGCGTCGAGGCCGAGGGAGCGGAATGCGGCGACGACCTCGTCCGACCGATCGTGGGTGACCCAACTGCCGTCGGGGCACTGCTCGCGCCACGTGAACGGATCGCCTCGGTTGGTGGTGCCGAGAATCGTGCCGCCGAGGTGCGTGATGCCGCGGACCGCGGCGGCGTCGAGAGGCACGACCCGGTCCTCGCCCATCAGGCCGCCGTAGCCGCGCCGGATGCCCAGACATTCCCAACCCCGGTGGATCGCTGCGAGGACGGCCCCGCGAATGACGGCGTTCAGGCCCGGTGCGTCGCCTCCGCCGGTATTGATCGCGATCTTCAACGCGGCGGCGGGGGCCCCTTCTGCTGCATCAGGCGCAGCACCTCCCCCGGCTCCGCGTGGCGTCCCAGCGCTTTCTTGGAGAAGACACGGCGCCCGTCGACCTCCACCTCGAACACGCCGCCCGACGACTGGATCAGTTTCACGTCGGCGTGGGGGTAGGCCTTACGGATTTCGGCCGCCAGACCGGCAGCCCGGGGCTCGTAGTTTCAGACGACGCAATATTCGATTGTGACGCGCATGGCGTAAACGATAGTCGCGCTTGACACCACGCGCCAAGGGGCCGAGTTTGCTCCGGGCTTCCCCAATGAGTTCCCTCTCCCGTCTCAAAGCGGCGCCGGGTTTCGTCGTTCGGGCACTCGTCGCGCTCGGTGCCGTCGCCGCGATCGCCGCGGCGGCCGCCGCGTTCGCGACCGGCCGGGCGACGCTCGGCGCGGGCGCGGTCCAGGAGATCGTCGTGCTCGCCGTGCTGGGCGCAGCCGCCCGCCGCTACGGCATCCCGCTGCCGGGCAACGGATTCTCCTCCTACATCATCGGCGTCACCGTGTACGCGATCCTCGACCGCGGCTGGCCGTTCGCAGTCGTGGTCGCGCCGGTGGCGATGGTCGTGGGCGATGTGGCGCTGCGGCGCCTCCCGACCGCCACGGCTCTGATGAACGCCGCGCACCTCACGGCAGGGAGCGCCCTCGCCGGGCTGGCGTACGAGCGGGTCGGCGGCCAGACGGGCCCCGATGCGCTGGCCGCCGCCAACCTTTTCCCGCTGGTCGTGCTGCTCCTCGTCCTCCCTTGCATCGTCAACGGCACGTTCTACCTCGAGCTTGCGCTGGGCCGCGCGCTCGCCTGGGTGGATGCCGCCCTCACGGCACGGTGGGAGGCCGTCGTATACGCCAGCTCGGTCGGACTGGCGCTCGGCTGGCTCGTGCTGGCGCACGCGCGCCTCGACGGGCCGCAGGCGCTGCTCATCGGCGCGGTGCTCGTGGGCGCCACGGCGGCGAGCCTGTTCGTGATTCGCCGGGCGGTACGGGCGGACGAGCTCGCCCTCATTCAGGACTTGTCGCAAGCGATCGCGAAGGACGTCGGCCTGGCGAAGAGCTTCCTGCGCATTCAACAGCTCGCACGCCGCCTGGTCCCCTGGGAGCAGATGGGGTTCGCCCGTTACGACGCGGCGACGAACGAAATGGAGCTCGTCGCGGACACCGCGCGCGACCGCGGCGGGACCGCCGTCCGCTTCCACGCAGACGCGGGCCTCGCGGGTGAGGCGCTGCGGCTGCGGCGCCCCGTCGTCGCACGGGCCCGCTCCGGCGAGCAGCCCGTCGCCCCCGGTCGGATGGACCCCGGCTCGGAGCTGGTCGTCCCGCTGTATCACGCCGGGCAGCTCGTCGGGCTGTGGAGCGTGCGGCACTCCGACCCGACCATGTATCGCGAGTCGGACGGCGATATGCTCGCGCTTCTCGCCCCCCAACTCGCGCTGATGCTCGCGATCGAAGGGTCGGTGCAGCCCGTCATCGGCGCGTCCGACCGGACCACCGCCTACATCCAGACGCTCAGCGCCACGACCAAGGAGATCCACGCCTCGAGCGAAGAGGTCGCCGCGTCGGCGCGCCGGGCCAGCGCCGGTGCCGCGCAGGCGGCAGGCCTCGTGGGCACCCTGGCACGCGATTCCGCGCAGCTGACGCAGCACGCCGGGGAGGTCGCCGCCGCGGGAGACGAGACCCGGGAATCGGGCGCGCAGATGGAGAAGACCACCGAGAAGGTCCGCCTCGCGACAGAGACGACCGTGCGCCACCTCACGGACCTCGGCGTGACGACCGAGGAGAGCGCCCGCGAGGTGCGCCGGCTGCGGGATGTGGCGGAGCAGGTCGAGAAGTTCTCGGAGACGATCGGCTTCATCGCGAACCAGACGAATCTCCTGGCGCTCAACGCGACCATCGAAGCCGCGCGGGCCGGCGTCCACGGCCGCGGGTTCGCCGTGGTCGCCGACGAAGTCCACAAGCTCGCCGAGGAGAGCGGGCGCGAAGCGCGCAACGTCGGAAAATCGGCCCAAGACGCGCGCCGGGCGCTCGATCGCGCCGCCCAGCTACTCGAGCGCGTGCGTGGCGACTTGGGCGACGTGGTGCACGGCTCAGCCGACTGGCTCCAAGACCTCATCCGCATCACCGACACGGCCTCCGGCACGGCGCGGGCCGGCAAGCGCGTCGCCGACCTGGCGCGCGGCATCGGCGAACGGGCGGGTCGGATCAACCAGTCGCTCGCGCAGGCCAAGGCCGGCGCCGACGCCTCCACCCAGGAGGCGGAAACGGTCGCGACGGCGGCCGTGGAGCAACTCCGCGCCATCCAAGGCCTGACGCGCGGCGCCACCGAGCTGGCCGCGCTCGCCGAGAGCCTCGCCAAGGCCGTGCGGTTCGTCCGGGGAGACAACGGTCGGGTCTAGACCCTCGTGACCCGGGTCACCGGAATCGCCTCCGGGGTTTCTAACCGGAGGCCGACTTATTACCGTAGGGCCAGCCCACAGAGGGGAACGTCCGGTGCGGACACTCGCGATTCTGGGGACGACGCTCGCCTGCGGCATCTCCACCCTGTGCGCGCAGCGCGCGCACCAATTCGAGGTCGGCGCGTTCGGGTCCTACACGCGCTACGACCGGGTCTTCAACCTCGACAACCGGATCGGCGCGGGCGCCCGGCTCGGCTACTTCTTCAGTAACGTCGTCAGCGCCGAGCTCGACGCAGGCTACCAGAGCCCCGACCCCAAGTCCGGAAGTGCCACGCCCACGCTCGCCGTGGGGGGCGCCAGTCTCGTCCTCAATTTCGGTGGCGCCCGGAACCTTTTCTATATCCTGGGCGGCTACTCTCGGCTGGACTTCGAGAAGAGCGCGCCCTACCGGTTCACCGATAACGCCGCTCACGGCGCCATCGGTGACCGGGTGTTCCTCGGCAACTGGGGCGCGCTGCGCTTCGAGGTGCGCGCCCTGTACGCGCCCAGCTCGGGGTTCGCCGGCGCCGATTGGGCCGGTCACGTCACCGGCTCGCTCGGACTCTCGGTGTTCACGGGGGGCGGCCCCGCCGCCGACGGGGACCGCGACGGCGTGCCCGACAAGCGGGACGCCTGCCCCGATACCCCGACCGGTGTCACCGTGGACGCGCGCGGCTGCCCCACCGACACCGATCACGACGGCGTGTTCGACGGCCTGGACCGCTGCGCCGACACGCCGGCGGGAGCGCGCGTCGACCCGACCGGCTGTCCGATCGATACGGATCACGACGGGGTCTACGACGGACTCGACCAGTGCGCCGGCACGCCGGCGGGAGCCCAGGTGAACGCCAAGGGGTGCCCGGCCGACGGGGACGGCGACGGTGTGGTCGACGGCATCGATCAGTGTCCCGGCACCCCCGCCCACGCCATCGTGGACGCCTCGGGCTGCCCACTCGATTCCGACAAGGATGGAGTGGCCGACGGCATCGACAAGTGTCCCAACACGCCGGCGGGGGCCGAAGTGGACGACGTCGGGTGTCAGCGCTTCAAGGACTCGGACGGCGACGGCGTCGACGATGCCAAGGACAAGTGCCCAGGCACGACGGCGGGCACGCGGGTGGACGCCGCCGGTTGTCCGATCCTGTTCACCCCGGAGCGGACGCCGGTGATTCTGCGCGGCGTGACCTTCGAGACAGGCAAATCCGCCCTCAAGCCCGAATCGTTCACGGTGCTCGACATCGTCGCGCAGTCGCTGAACGCGAATCCGGACATCCGGATCGAGATCGCCGGGTACACGGACAACACCGGGGCCGCGACGACGAACGTGAGGTTGTCGCAGGCGCGGGCCACCGCCGTGCGCGCGTACCTCGGCAGCAAGGGCGTCGCGCCCGACCGGATGACCGCCAAGGGATACGGCGCCGCCGATCCGATCGCGACGAATGCGACCGCCGCGGGGCGCGCGCAGAATCGCCGGGTGGAGCTGCGCCAGTTGCCCTAGGCATCGAGCGCGAAAGAGCGGATATGAGAGGAAGGTCCGGATCCCTGCTGACGGCGCTGGTGCTCGCCGCGGGAACCGCCGCGGCGCAGCACGCCGGGCAGTTCGAGGTCGGCGCGTTCGGCTCCTACACCCGCTACGATCCCGCCTTCGGGCTGGCGCGCAAGATCGGCGGCGGCGTGCGGCTGGGATACCTGGTCGGCGAGATCGTCGGTATCGAGGGAGACCTTCTGTTCCAGCCCGAGTACACCGTCTCGCCGCTCGGAACGCCCACCACGCTCGAGCCGCTGATCGGGAGCGCTTCCCTCGTCGTCAACGCGCTCCATGCCGATCGGGCCATGGTCTACGTGCTGGGGGGCTACACGGTGCTCGACTTCGGTAACCGCTCCCCCTACCGCTTCACCGACAACGCCGTACACGGCGGCGCGGGCGTACGGCTGTTCCTCTCGAACCGCATCGCCCTGCGACTCGAGGGGCGCGCGATCCACAGCCCTAAGACGCAGTCGACGTTCGGCCCCACGACGGCGACCCATTACATCGGCACGGTGGGGCTCTCCGTCTTCCACCTCGGCAGCCCGGCCAAGGATTCCGACCGCGACGGCGTCGTGGACAAGAAGGACGCGTGCCCCAACACGCCCGCCGGCGCGGCCGTCGACCCGCGCGGCTGCCCTGTGGACTCGGACCACGACGGCGTGTTTGACGGCCTCGACAAGTGCCCCGGCACCCCGACCGGCGCGCACGTCGACGCAACCGGCTGTCCCACCGACGGCGACGCCGACGGTGTCCCCGACGGCATCGATCAGTGCCCGAACACGGCGGCGGGGGTGCACGTGGACGCGAAGGGTTGTCCCGTGGACAGCGACGGCGACGGCGTTCCCGACGGCGTTGACCAGTGTCCCGGCACGCCCCCCGGCGTCGCGGTCGATCCGGCCGGCTGCCCGCTCGACTCGGACAAGGACGGCGTCGCCGACGGCGTCGACAAGTGTCCGAACACTCCCGCCGGCGCGACGGTGGACCCGAACGGCTGCCCGCTCGACGCCGATCTCGACGGCGTGCCCGACGGTCTCGACAAGTGCCCCAACACGCCGCCCGGCACGAAGGTGGATGCGTCCGGGTGCCCGTTGCCGGTCGAGGCGGTCGCTCCGCCGGCCGCGCCGCCCAAGTGCCCGCCAGCGCCGCCCGGAGCCCCGGTGGACGCCAACGGCTGCATGATCCTGTTCACACCGGAGGCGGCGCGCGCGCCGGCGCCCGGCACGCCGCCCCGCCCCACGCTGATCCTCACCGGCGTGAACTTCGAGACCGGGCGTTCGGCGCTGACGCGGGATTCGTACGTGGTGCTCGACGCGGTGGCAGGATCGCTGCTCGCCAACCCGGACATCCGGATCGAGATCGCGGGATAC
>JAEHDT010000096.1 GCA_016880225.1 Gemmatimonadota bacterium
GGAAGTGAACCCGGCGGCGGGCGCGACCGCGATGCTGGCGGTGCTGTTCATCATGATCATCCTGCTCGCGGTGCTGGCGCTGATCGTGGTGAACGCCCTCAAGGCCTCCCCCTGGGGGTTGTTCACGATCGCCTGCACCATTCCGATCGCGCTCCTGATGGGCTGGTGGATGAAGGTGTGGCGGCCGGGCCGGGTGGGCGAGGCGTCGGTCGCAGGCGCGGCCCTGCTGCTCGCGGCGCTCGCGGGCGGGGGCTACGTCGCCGGCCACCCGAGCCTCGCCGCCGCGTTCACCCACTCGGGGCTGGCGATCACGTGGATGATGATCGCCTACGGCTTCGTGGCGTCGGTGCTCCCCGTGTGGATGTTGCTGGCGCCGCGCGACTACCTGTCCACGTTCCTCAAGATCACGGCGATCTTCGTGCTGGCGCTCGCGATCCTCGTGATCCTGCCGCCGCTCAAGATGCCGGCGCTCACCGTGTTCGCGGGCGGCGGCGAGGGCCCGGTGTTCGCGGGCAAGCTGTTCCCGTTCGCGTTCATCACGATCGCGTGCGGCGCCATTTCCGGATTCCACGCGCTGGTGTCGTCCGGCACCACGCCCAAGATGATCACCCGCGAGTCGGACGCGCGCTTCATCGGGTACGGCGGCATGCTGATGGAGTCGTTCGTGGGGGTGATGGCGATGATCGCGGCGTGCACGCTCGACCCGGGCGTCTACTTCGCGATGAACACCACGCCGGCGGCGCTGGCCCAAGCGTCGCAGGTGCTGTCCCAGGCGGGGTTCGTGGTGACGCCGGAGACGATGCAGGCGCTCGCCGCGCGCATGGGCGAGACGACGTTGGTGGCGCGCTCGGGCGGCGCGCCGTCGCTCGCCGTCGGGATGGCGCAGATCTTCGCGAGCGCGACGGGCGTGCTCGGGGGCAAGACCTTCGACGCCTTGTGGTATCACTTCGCGATCATGTTCGAGGCGCTGTTCATTCTCACCACGATCGACGCGGGCACGCGGGTGGGCAGGTTCATGCTGCAGGAGATCGTGGGGCACGTCTGGCCGCGGTTCGCTGAGACGTCGTGGTACCCGAGCGTGATCGCCTCGAGCGGCGTGATCGTCGCGGGGTGGGGCTACTTCCTCTATCAGGGCGTAGTGGACCCGCTCGGCGGCATCAACTCGCTGTGGCCCCTGTTCGGCATCTCGAACCAGCTGCTCGCCGCGGTGGCCCTGTGCGTCGCCACCACGATTCTCATCAAGATGGGACGGCAGCGCTACGCTTGGGTCACGGTCGCGCCGCTCGCCTGGCTCGTGACGGTGACGATGACTGCGGGTTGGCAGAAGGTGTTCTCGGCCGATCCGAAGCTCGGCTTCCTCGCCCACGCCGCATCGCTCGCCGGATCGAGCGCCCCCAACGCCGGGCGGCTGATCTTCAACGACCGGCTGAACACCTTCGTGGCGCTGCTCTTCATGGTGGTGGTGACGGTGCTGATTCTCACGTCGCTGCGCGAGTGGTGGCTGGTGCTGTCGCGGCGCAAGCCGGCCGTGGTGCACGAGGCGGCGTATGTGGAGACGGGATATGCGGCGGGAGACTGAGGGCGCTGAGGGCGGTCAGGCGGTCGGGCGGTCAGGCGGTCGGTGGTCGCGGTTCCTCCGCGTGCTCCGCCGCATTTTCGGCGCTCCGGATTACGCAGCCTATCTCGAGCACTGCCGGGCCGCCGGGCACGCGCCGCCGCTGAGCGAACGGGAGTACGTCGCAGAGTTCTTCGAGTCGAAGGGCAAAGGCGTGCGGTGCTGCTAGCGGAGGGCGGCTCACACTTCGGCTGGGCCTGGGTCACC
>JAEHDT010000097.1 GCA_016880225.1 Gemmatimonadota bacterium
CCCCGTTGAGATCGCCGTCGAATACGGCGAGGCATACAGTCCCGGAAGCGGCATCACGCTGTGGACCGTCGCCGCGACAGGCCCATCGCTCGGTGCGTCGGCTCTCGGCGCCCGCGGCAAACGCGCGGAGGACGTGGGCCGCGAGGCGGCGCGAGGCTTGCAGCGGGAGATCGCCTCCGGGGCGGCTGTTGATCGCCACCTCGCCGATCAACTCGTCCCGTTTCTCGCGGTGTCGGGCGGCTCGCTCCGCACCTCGGAGGTCACGGCGCACGCCCGCTCGAACATGTACGTGGCCGAACGCATCCTCGGAGTGGCGTTCCAGGTCGACGGCGACTGCGTCACGGCTAGCCGGCACGACACGAACCCAAGATGAAGAGGGGTTCATGAAAGAGGCTTCACGCGCCTTTCCAGGTCACGTCAGCGCCCCGCGAGCACAATCCAGTCTCGGAGACGGGCGCCAATCGACCCTCATGGGAGGCCGTGCGTGAGCGTGAAAGAGCTGAAGCCCCACGCACTGTATCGCCGCTGCGATCCGGCGAAACTCGGGTTCCGCACGACGGCCGAGCTCGAGGACATCAGCGAGGTCGTGGGCCAGCCGCGCGCCGTGGCCGCTCTCGCATTCGGGGTGGGTATCCGCCCAGACGGCTTCAACCTCTTCGCACACGGCGCGCCCGGCACCGGGAAGCAGACCCTCGTCCTGCAATCGCTCCGCGCGCACGCCGCATCGCTGCCCGTGCCGTCCGACCTGTGTTACGTGCACAACTTCGACGACGCCCGCAAGCCGCGCCTGCTGCAGCTTCCCGCCGGTACCGGGGCCACCCTAAGCCGGGACATGGAGCGTTTCGTCGACGAGCTGCGCGCGGCGGTCGCCAGCGCATTCGAGAGTGACGAGTACCAGCAGCGACGCCAAGCGATAGAGGAAGAGGTCAAGCAGCGTCCCGCCAAGGCGCTCGAGGAGATCGGTGAGCGAGCCAAACAGGCCGGGCTGGCCGTAGTGCACACCCCGTCAGGGTTGCTGGTGGCGGCACTCCGCGGCGGCGAGATCGTCACTGATGAAGCGTTCCAGCGATTACCGGAGGACGAGCGGCGGCGCCTCCAAGCCAAGATCGAGCTATTCCAGGGAGAGGTCGAGAGAACGGTGCGCCGCCTCCCGCGCTGGATGCACGACCGGCGCGACCGGCTCCGCGCTCTCAGCTCCGAGGTCACCGCGCAGGCGGTAGCCCACCTCCTGGAGGAGCTGCGCGAGAAGTACGCGTCCGTGCCGAGTGTGCTCGCGCATCTGGACCGCGTGCAGCGAGACGTCGTCGAGCGTGCCGATCAGCTGCTCGAGCCCGAAACATCCCTGCCCGAAGCCTTGCTCGAGGCAACCCCGCGGGGGTTCGGGCGGCCGCCCGCGCTGCGCCGCTATCGGATCAACGTGGTCGTCGACAATGCGGGGCAAGCTGGCGCGCCGGTCGTGTACGAAGACAACCCGACCTACGACAACCTGATCGGACGGGTCGAACATGCGGCCCAGTTCGGCGCGCTCGTGACGGACTTCACCCTGATCAAGGGCGGCGCGCTCCACCGGGCTAGCGGCGGCTTCCTCGTGCTGGAGGCGCACAAGCTGTTGCGCGTGCCTTACGCGTGGGAGGCGCTGAAGCGCGCCCTCCAGTCTCGCCGCCTCCGCATCGAATCGCTCGGCCAGGCCCTCAGCCTGGTCAGCACCGTCTCGCTCGAGCCGGAGCCAGCGCCGCTCGAGGTGCGGGTCGTCATCCTGGGGGAGCCTCTCCTCTATTACCTGCTGTGCGCCCTCGATCCGGAGTTCGCCGATCTGTTCAAGGTGACCGCCGACTTCGACGACCAGATCGACGCGGCCGACGACAACCGGCGGCGCTACGTGCAACTGATCGCCACGCTCGTCCGGCGGGAGAAGCTCAGGCCCTTCGACGCCACCGGCGTGGCGCGCGTGCTCGAACATAGCGCTCGCCTCGCGGGCGACCAGGAGAAGCTGACCGCCCGGATCGCCGTGGTGTTGGATCTGCTGTGCGAAGCCGACTACTGGGCCGGGCAGGCAGCCGCCGGGGTGGTCACGGCAGCGCACGTGCAGCAAGCGATCGACGCTCAGACGTTCCGCGCCGACAGGCTGCGCCAGCGCGTCCACGAGGAGATCAGCCGCCACATCATCATGATCGACACCGCGGGGGCAACGGTCGGGCAGGTCAACGGACTCTCCCTCTCCCTGCTCGGCAACTTCGCCTTCGGACGCCCGACCAGAATCACCGCGCGCGTGCGCATGGGCCGGGGAGACGTCGTCGACATCGAACGGGAGGTCGAGCTCGGGGGCCCGTTGCATTCCAAAGGCGTGCTCATTCTGGCCGCCTACGTGGGAGCACGCTACGTCCCCAACCGACCCCTCGCGCTCTCCGCGAGTCTGGTCTTCGAGCAATCCTACTCCAGCGTGGAGGGTGACAGCGCCTCCGCCGCCGAGCTGTTCGCCTTGCTCTCCGCGATCGCGGAGGTCCCGATCTCGCAGAGCCTGGCCGTGACCGGCTCCGTGAATCAGCACGGCGAGATCCAGGTCGTCGGGAACGTCAACGAGAAGATCGAGGGGTTCTTCGATGTGTGCCGCGCGCGCGGTCTCACCGGCGACCAGGGCGTGATCATGCCGGCGGGGAACGCGCAGCATTTGATGCTGCGGCAGGACGTCGTCGACGCCGTCGCGGCCGGGAAGTTCCACATCTACCCGATTCACACCGTCGACGAGGGACTCGAGCTCCTCACCGCACTGCCGGCTGGCGAGCGCGAGCCTCCCGGCGGCCCGTATCCGGAGGGGAGCGTCAACCGGCTCGTCGAAGACCGGCTCATCGAGCTCGCCGAGACGCTGCAGACCCTCGGCCCTGTCGGCGCGGCGTTCGCCGAGCCGTGAGCCCCGCTGCCGAGCACACGATCTTCGCCAACCGCTGCGCCGCCGGGCGGCAGCTCGCGGGTCGGCTGGCGAGCTACCGCCACCAGGACCCGATCGTTCTCGCCCTGCCGCGCGGCGGCGTCCCCGTCGCGTACGAGGTCGCGCATTCGCTCGACGCGCCGCTCGGCGTCCTTGCGGTGCGCAAGATCGTGGCGCCGGCGCGTCCGAGCCTCGTCATCGGGGCCGTGACACCTGGGGCGAGCTATGTCGACGAGGAGACCGTCGCCCTGGCCGGCATTCCCCGCGAATACGTCGAAGCGTCGCTCGCCCGCGAAGGCCGTATCGCCGAGCAGCTGCTGCGCAGCCTGCAGGAAGAGGGGCCCCAGCCGGACCCCAAGGACCGCACGGCCATTGTCGTGGACGACGGCATCGTCACGGGCGCCACGGCGCTCCTCGCCATCGAAGTCGTCCGACAACGGCGCCCGGCTCGCGTGGTCGTCGCCGCGCCGGTGTGCGCGCCGGATGCCTACGAGAAGTTGCGCACCCGGGCGGACGACGTCGTGTACATCACCCGGCCCGACGACTTCCGTGTGCTGGCATCCTGGTACGCCGACTTCACCCCCGTCCCGGATGCCGACGTCCGCGGGCTCCTCAAGCTCGCGCGACTCGAGCGCGAGACGCACTTCGCGACCGTCTCACGCTGAATGCCTTCATTGCGACAACCGAGGAACCGTCATCCATGAGAGCCTACATCTTCGTCAACGCCGCCAGCGGCAAACCGGCGGAGGTAGTGCAGCAGCTGCGCCGCATTGCAGGCGTCAAGGCCGCGGACATGTGTTGGGGCGTTCCGGACATCATCGCCGTGGCCGAGGCGGCGGACGTCAAGGCGCTGCAGGTCCTCGTGCTCGACAAGATTCAGAAGCTGATGGACGTGAGGGGCACGGACACGCACATCGTCTGCGAGTCCTAGCCGAGAGCTCGCGGACGCCGGCGACGCCTGACTACTGAATCAAGACCGGGAGCACCACGCGGACCTTGCCGGGCTCCGCAGTCAGTTTCGTCCCAAGCTCCGCGCAGCGCGCCCCGAAGCGCTCCACGAACCACTCGCGATCTCGCCCGTAGGCGAGCCGTACCTGCATGTCGGCGATTCGCACGGGGACGACCTCCACGCTCTCTACGCCCGTCAGCGCCACATCGACGACGAACAGCGCCGAGAGGTCGTTGCGGAGATGCTCGTCGACCGCGTAGTCGTCCACAAAGTCGCCCGTGTCGTACAGGATCAGCCGCCCGTGGCGTAGCTCCACGCCCTGAGGCACGTGAGCGCTGTGGCCCCAGAAGATGTCCGCTCCGGCATCGATAACGGCGCGCGCGAAGTCGCGGAACGCGGCAGTGGGCTGCTCGGACATGTTCGGACCCCAGTGAATGGAGAAGACCACGACATCCGCCTGCTCGCGGGCCACCGCGAGAGCCACCCTCACCTCGTCGAAATGCTCGTGAGCGAGCGAGACCGGCGTGTAGTTGATCCCCGGCGTGCCCGCCGTGGCGGCCCACTCCGCCGGGTAATCGGCGAACGCAACGACAGCGACCCGGGTAGCGGCGGCCGTGAGCATCGCGGGCTCGCGCGCGCTCAAACCGTCGATCCCCGCGCCCGCATGGGCGATACCGGCGCCGTCCAGGGCGGCGATGGTGTCGCGCAGCCCCTCCGGGCCGAAGTCGCCGATGTGATTGTTGGCGAGAGAGGCGAAGTCGACTCGACCGAGCGTAAGGGTCCTGACGGCTGCTGGATGCGCTCGGAAGTAGAACGGCTTGTATCCCCCATCGGGCCAGCGCTCGGTTCGGGCGGTCAGGGCGCACTCCAGATTGACGAAGAAGAGGTCGAGCGCCCGGAGTGAGGCCAGCGTGTCGCCCCACGGCCGGGCGTAGTCCCCGCCGCCGAGCGATTCGGTCACGAGGCGACCCAGCATGACGTCGCCGGCAAACCCGAGCTTCAAGGGTCGGCTCACACGCACGCCCTCCTCTTGGTTGTTGCCTTCACTTTATTCTCCTCGATTTGAGAAGGCCGTGAGACCGAAGTGAAACCCGATAGCAGGGCGCGTGAAGCTCTCTTCCTGGGACATTCATCCACGCTTCGCCGCGGCACGTGCTGATTTGGATTCACCGACCACGAGTGGAGGCGTGTCTTCATGACGGCGCTCGCCGAGACCTGCGAACTGGCGGCGAAGGTCGCCTTCCTCAAACGCCCAGACAGCTATCCCGACCGTCCGAGCGCCGTCGAGGCGGTGGAGACGCATCTCGCGTGGGTGTTCCTCACCGATCGGCACGCCTACAAGCTCAAGAAGCCGGTCCGATACCCCTTTCTTGACTTCACCACGGTAGCGGCGCGGCATCGTGACGCCCAGGACGAGGTGCGGCTCAACCGGCGCCTCGCCCCCGGCGTCTACTTGGAGGTCCTCGCGCTTACGTCCGACGACCAGGGTCGGTTGGCCCTCGGCGGCGACGGCACGCCCGTCGATTGGCTGGTAGAGATGCGCCGCCTGCCGCGCGAACGGATGCTGGATCACGTCATCGCGGCCCAAACGGTAGACGGCGTGGACGGCGCACGCCTCCGTGCAGTCGCCGAGCTGCTCGTGGCGTTCTACCGCGGGGCGGCGCGCGTGCCATGGAGCCCCCTCGCCTACCGCGAACGCTTGCGGGCGGAGATCGCCGACAACGCCCGGGCGCTCGCGGAGCCACGCTACGGCTTGCCGGCCGACGTCGTTATCCGGACGGCGGCGGCCCAGGATGCCTTCCTCGAGGGGGAGGCTTCGCTGCTCGATGCACGTGTCAGCGCGGGTCGAATCGTCGAAGGACACGGCGACCTCCGGCCGGAGCACATCTGCCTCGGGCCGCCGCCGGCGATCATCGACTGCGTCGAGTTCAACCGCGAGTTCCGGATGCTCGACGCAGTGGACGAGCTCGCCTACCTCGCGATGGAGTGTGAGCGGCTGGGAGCGCCTTCGGTGGGCGCGATGCTCCTGGTGCACTACCGCGCGCTCGCGGACGACCGTCCATCCGAGCGCTTGATCCACTTCTACGAGAGCGTCCGAGCCGTGTTGCGCGCGAAGCTCGCAGCCTGGCACCTCGACGACCCGAAGGTGCGGTATCCGTCCCAGTGGTTCAACCGCGCTCAAGCCTACCTCACGCTCGCCGACCGACACATTCGAGAGGCGTGACCCTCAGTCGCCGAGCAGTTCAACGATAGAACCGCCCTCGTGGATCCGCCGCGCGGCGGCGGCGAACAGAGGCGCCGTTTCGAGCACCACGAGCTTCTGCCGCGCGGCGGGCTCAGTCAGGCGAAACGGCTGGACCGTGTCGGTCACGACGACCTCGGCGAGGGCAGGCTCGGCAAGCCGGGCGTTGGCGTCCTCGCTGAAGATGCCGTGCGTCGCCGCGGCGACCACGCGCGTCGCGCCACGACTCCGACACGCCGCCGCAACACGGGCGAGGGTCGTCCCGGTGCTGATGAGATCGTCGATGACCACCGCCACTCGGCCCGCCACGTCGCCCACAAGGGCCTGCCCCGTCACCACTCCAGCGCTGCGCTCCTTCTCCATGATGGCGAGCGGTACATCGCGCCCCAGCGCCCCCACCAGCGCGATCCGGAACCGCTCCGCGCGCTTCACGCCGCCGATGTCCGGCGATACGACCACCGCGGCGGCATCCCGGAGCCGCGGCCGCAGGTACTCCACGAATAGCCCCTTGGCCTCGAGATGGTCGGTGGCGCAGCGGAACGCATTCTGATACGCCGCGAGGTTGTGGACGTCGATCGTGACGATGCGGTCCGCGCCCACCGCCTCGAACAGCGCGGCCACGTAGCGCGTGGTCACCGGGTCGCGGGGTTTGGTCTTCTGATCCTTGCGTGCGTAACAGAGGTAGGGGACGAGCGCGGTGACCCGGGCGGCGGCGGCATCCTTCAAGGCGCCGACGAAGAAGAGCAGGCGGCACAGCTTGTCGTTGGCGCTCTCACGAGCGTCGCCGTACAGGGACTGCACCACGAACACGTCACGGCCGCGCACGTTCACCAGCGACCGGGACTTGTGCTCGCCGTCCTCGAACGCGCGCTCCTCGTGGGGCGCGAGGGGCAGGCCCAGGGCCTGCGCCACCTTGGCGCCGAAGTCCCGGCTCGCATCCAGCGCGAACAGGGTGAGCTCGCCCTCCATCGCGCTCGTCACGTGACGGGCTGTTCCATCAACGCATCGCCCGCACGCGGCGCCGGCGGCGCTTCGGCGATCGTGTCGAGGAACCGCTGCAGCACATCGGAGAGGGTTGGCTCACCGAGCTCCTGGAGCTCATACCGGACCCGCACGCTCGGCTTGTCGAGACCCACGATGCGCGCCAGGTCGACGGGAGTCCCGATGACGACCAGATCGGCTGGCGTGCGGCGAATGGTCTCAGCCAGCTCCCGCACCTGCTCCTCGCCGTAGCCCATGGCCGGAAGCACGGGGCCCGTCGCCGGGTAGGCCGCATAGGTGTCACGGATCGACCCCACGGCATAGGGGCGCGGATCGACGATCTCCCCCGCCCCGTACCGCTTCGCCGCCACCCAGCCCGCCCCATACGGCATGCCGCCGTGCGTCACCGTGGGACCGTCCTCCACCACGAGCACACGCTTGCGATGAATCTCCGCACCGCCCTGCACGAAGATCGGGCTCGCCGCCTCGACGATGCTCGCATCCGGGTTCAGCTCGCCGACCACGCGGCGCGCCGTCGCGATCTCGGCGAGGGACGCCGTGTCGACCTTGTTGATCACAATCGCATCCGCCATGCGCACGACCGCCTCGCCGGGATGGTAGTGGGCGGCGTGGTCGGCGCGATGCGGGTCAACGACGGCGATCAAGAGATTTGGGACGAAGAAAGGCAGGTCGTTGTTGCCGCCGTCCCAAAGCACGATGTCTGCCTCGCGCTCCGCCTCGCGCAGGATGCGCTCGTAGTCCACACCGGCATACACGACGCGCCCCGCGCGCAGCAGCGGTTCATACTCCTCCCGCTCCTCGATCGTCACCCGATGGCGGTCAAGGTCCTCGAATCCGGCGAACCGCTGCACGGCCTGGCGGGCTAGGTCGCCGTAGGGCATGGGATGGCGCACGACGACGGCATGAATTCCCAGCCCGTCCAGGATCGCGGCGACGCGGCGGGTCGTCTGACTCTTGCCGGCACCCGTGCGCGCCGCGCACACCGCCACCACCGGCACGATGGCCTGCAGCATCGTGTGCCGGGGCCCGAGCAGCAGGAAGTCCGCGCCCGCCGCGAGCGTGCGCGAGGCGAGGTGCATGACGTGCTCATGAGAGACGTCCGAGTAACTGAAGACCACGACGTCCGCGTGGAGGTCGCGTATCAGGCCTTCGAGCCGCTCTTCGGGCTCGATCGGAATCCCCTCGGGATAGCCCGGCCCCGCGAGCTCGGCCGGGTAACGTCGACCGGCGATGTTGGGGATCTGCGCCGCCGTGAAGGCGACCACGCGGTACTCGGGGTTGCCGCGGAAATGCACGTTGAAGTTGTGAAAGTCGCGGCCTGCCGCTCCCAGGATGAGAACGTGTTCGGTCATTGTGGCAGGCTAGCGTGGGCGCGATGAAGCGACTCTGAGGCCACACTGAGAAGCTCGTGCGACGTCCTTCACGGACGCCTCATGCGCCGTTTCCGGCCATCTCAGGTGCTGTCCGCTTGCTTGTACCATGCTTCGAATCGCTCAGGTCCTCTACTTCATGGCGCCGGCGTACCTCGCGAACATGGCTCCGCCGTTCCAGAAGTACTGGACGGGATGGAACCGCCCGATCAGCGAGCGCTGGCTTGGCAGCCACAAGACCGCCCTCGGGTTCGCCCTGGGCGTGCTTACGGCTCTGCTCACGACTTTCGTCCAGTCACGCCTCGGTTGGCGAGGCGCCCTCGCGAGCTACGACGAGTGGCCCACGTTGGGACTGCTGTTCGGCGTGGGCGCCATGGCGGGCGACAGCATCAAGAGCTTCGTCAAGCGGCGCCTGGGGATCGCGCCGGGACGGCCGTGGATCCCGGCCGACCAAGTGGATTACCTGGTGGGAGCGCTGGCCCTCGTATGGAGCCGCGTCCACCTATCGTGGGCGGATCTGGCCGTCATCTTCGCCGTCGGCATCCCCGGCCACTTCGCCATCACCCGGATCGGCTACGGGCTGGGGGTACGCGATGTCAAGCGCTAGTCCTGCGGCGCGCCCGCGCGTCCCCGCGGCCTTCGCCTACCGCAATCTGGACGACGCCACTCGGATGCACATGCTGCAAGAGCTCGAGCGCGATGTCACAGAAGACCACGTGTATCTGAGCCCGCGCCTCACGGCGCGGGGTCGAGCCGAATGGGTCGCGCTGCTCCGGGCGGCGGCCCGTGAGCACGACGTGGCGTGGCTCGCCGCCGAGCTGCGGCATCGCCGGCTGCTGCAGGTGGCGGAACGACACACGCGCGCGGGGCGGGCATACACGCGGCGCGTTCCCGCGGATGCCGCCGCGATCCTCGCCGAGGGTGAATTCAATCGCCTCTACATCCGCGCCTTGTGCGCCCGCGCACTCTCGGAGGGCAGCACGACCGTGGTTGTCTATCGGGCACGCGAGTCCCGGGAACCGCGGCCCCGATCTGAAGCACTGATCGGCTCGTACGTCGACGCGGCGGCGCTGCTCGCGGATCTGCGGCGCGCGAAGGGCCGCGAACCCGCGCTGCTCCCCTACGTCAACTCCGGTCTGTCGGTGCAGCTCCCTGAACTGGGCCTGTAGATTCACCGCATGCCGAAGACCGGCACGCGCCTCTTGAGAATGCTGGCGGACACGTTCGCCCGGCTCGAAGCGAGCGGCGGCCGGCTCGAGGCGACCGACATCGTCGCAGGGATGTTCGCGCGGGTCGCGCGGGTGGAGCTCCAGCCGATCGTGTACTTGCTCCAAGGGCAGCCTGCCGCCGGCGTACGAAGGCGTCGAGTTCGGCGTAGGGGAGCGGCTGCTGGTCCGCGTCCTGGCGCGGGCGTATGACTCGCGCGAATCGGCCGTCGCCGCGCGGCTCAAGCGCGCCCCAGGACGCCACGTCGGAGCGGGAGATCATCGCGCTGTACCGCATGCAGCGCTCCCCTTGAAGCTCAGCTTCCTGGGAACCCGCGGCTACACCGAGATCACCACGCGTCGGCACCGGCGCCACAGCGCGATGATCGTCGGGTACGACGGCCACCGGGTGATGGTCGACTGCGGCGAGGACTGGATGGGAAGGGTGCAGGCGCTCCACCCGCACGCGATCGTGCTCACGCACGCGCACCCCGATCACGCTTGGGGCTTGCAGGCGGGCGCGCCGTGTCCCGTCTTCGCCACCCGGGAATCCTGGGCTCACCTGCCCTACGAGATTGCGGACCGCCGCATCGTCGTGCCCCGCAGACCGGTCCGCATCGCCGGGATCACCTTCGAAGCGTTCCCCGTCGAGCACTCGACCCGCGCGCCGGCGGTGGGATACCGCGTGACCGCGGGTGGCCTGGCCATCTTCTACGTCCCCGACTTGGTCTACATCTACGAGCGCCATGCCGCGCTCAGCGGAGTGCGATTGTACGTGGGCGACGGCGCGACCGTGACTCGCCCGCTCGTCCGCCGGCGTGGCCGCACCCTGATCGGACACACACCGATGCGGACCCAGCTCGGCTGGTGCCAAAAAGAGGGTGTACCCGGTGCCATCTTCACCCACTGCGGAACCGAGGTGATCACGGCTGACGAACGACGCCTCGGGGCGCGGCTCCGCGCGATGGCGCAGGAGCGCGGGGTCGCGGCGGCGATCGCTCACGACGGTCTCTCACTGACGCTGCGGGCCTGACGCGGCTGCGCACCATGAAAACGGGCGGCCCGCCTCTCTGTCGAGGACGGGCCGCCCGACGCATCGGTTACCCGGAGTCGAGGAATTCCCTTCCTCGTTCTTCTTCCCGCGGCGACCGCCTAACTGATGCGTTTGCGGTTTGGCGTTGGGAGCTCCGGCTTCCATCGCCATGAAGCTTGACGAGCTTCACGGTTCGCCGATGCGGGCGCTGCGAGTCGGTCGAATCGCGGATCGACCTCTTGCACTGCACGTCGGAGCGCCACTCCGACGTGGGTGAGACTCGCGATGGGTCTCACCGCTCCAGATGAAGTGATCAC
>JAEHDT010000012.1 GCA_016880225.1 Gemmatimonadota bacterium
CCATCCCATGGAAACCGGGCTGTCGGGTACGTTCATCCTCAGCACGGAGGAGGAGCGCGAGCTGGCGGTCACGGACGGCCTGGCGCGCGCCTCGCGGCAGGCCATCCGCGACGGCCGGGTCGCGGGCGGCGTGCGGTGGTGCTGGATGACGTTCCCGGACCTGGAGAGCGTCGACGCGTTCGTCGCCGTCATCCGACTGAAGCATCAGCTGCTGGCGCGGCCGGAATGACGGTGGTGGCGCGCGCACCATGCGGCGCCGCGTCGCCGGCGGGTCTTGTGCGCCATTTATCGCTGGCGCTACATTCTGGCGCCCGCGCAGCCGTTCCACAAACACATACACATTCGCCATCGAGTGCTCTGGATGACGAAGCGGAGTGACAGGGTCGGGGCCGGCGTGGCGATCGCATTGCTGCTCGCCTTCCCGGCCGCCGCACAAACCGGCCAATCCACGCCGGTCACCAAGGCGCCCGTCATCACCGATACGGCGCGGCTCCTGGGTCCCCGCCAGCCGATCTTCTTCCGCCACGACGTCCACGCCGGTCAGGACCAGATCCCCTGCCTGTACTGCCACAACACCGTGGCCGTCTCGAGCGAGCCGGGGATTCCTGCGGTGCAGACGTGCTTCGGCTGCCACCAGATGATCGGCGGCTCCACCCCCACTCATCAGGCCGAGATCAAGAAGATCCGCGACGCGTGGATCAACAAGAAGCCGCCCGAGTGGACGCGCGTGCACGCGCTGCCGGGGTTCGTGCGCTTCCCCCACCAGCGCCACATCAAGATCCTGGGCACCGAGAGCTGCATCAATTGCCACGGCGACGTACGCGTCATGCCGCAAGTGTACCAGTTCGCCACGCTCAGGATGGGGTGGTGCGTCACCTGTCACGTGCAGCGCAACGTCTCGCGCGACTGCACACTGTGTCACTACTGAGGCGCGATCAGATGGAGCGCAGACGGTTCCTGAAGGTTCTGGGAGCGACCGGCGGCGCCGCGGCCGCGGCCTCGGCCTGCGACATCCGGCCCGAGCCCACGCAGCACCTCATTCCCTACCTGGTCCCGCCCGAGAATCAGGTTCCCGGCATCGCCACCTACTACGCGACCACCTGCCGCGAGTGCGCGGCCGGGTGTGGCCTGCACGCCAAGGTGCGCGAGGGCCGGGTGATCAAGCTCGAAGGCAACCCCGAGTCCCCGATCAATCAGGGGCGGCTGTGCTCCCGCGGCCAGGCCGCCCTGCAGGGGCTGTACAACCCCGACCGGGTGACCGACCCGATGGCACGCGGCCCGAACGGACAGTGGCAGAAGCTGTCCTGGGAGGACGCCATCGGCCGGGTGCAGGCCAAGCTGCGGGAGGCGCGCGGCAAGGGGATCGCCTTCGTTACCGGGCTCGAGAGCGGGTCGTTCGGCGAGCTCATCGACGGCTGGATGAAGGAGATCGGCGGCCGGCACGTCACCTGCGAGCCGTTCGCGTTCGAGGCGCTGCGCGAGGGTAATCGCCTCGCGTTCGGCACCGCAGCCATTCCCTCGTACGATTTCGCTAACGCCCGCTACGTCGTGTCGTTCGGCGCCGACTTCATGGAGACGTGGTTGTCGCCGGTGGCCTACCAGAACGGCTTCTCGCGCGCCCACGGCTTCGACGCCGGCCGGGCCGCGTCGATGGCGAAGTTCGTGTACGTCGGGCCGCGGCTCGCGCTCACGGGAATGAGCGCGGATGAATGGATCGCGGCGGCTCCCGGTACCGAGGGCATGCTCGCGCTCGCCATGGCGCACGTGATCGTCACCCGGCGCCTCGCCCCGGTGCCGACGGACGTGGCTCGCGTGCGCGCGGCGCTCGACGCCAACGCCCCCGAGCGGGTCGCCGCGGCCATCGGGATCGGGGCCGACGTGATCGTCCGGTTGGCGCGGGAGTTCGCCGCGTCGCAGGGCGGTCTCGCCGTGGCGGGTGGAATCGCGGCCCAGTACGCGAACGGCGCCGAGATCGTCGCGGCCGTCAACATCCTGAACTACGTCGCCGGCCAGGTGGGGAAGACCATCAGGTTCGGCCCCAACCACGCCCTCGAGGCCGCCGGCTCGTTCCAGCAGCTCACCGAGCTGGTCGCGGACATGAGCGCGGGAAAGGTGGCGCTGCTCTTCGTCCACGGCGCCAACCCGGCGCACTCGCTGCCCGCCGCCTTCTCCGAGGCGCTCGGGCATGTCGCGTACCGGGTGAGCTTCGCGTCCTGTCTGGACGAGACCGCCGCCGCCTCCGACCTGGTGCTCCCGGACCTGCACCCGTTGGAGCAGTGGAACGACGCGCGGCCGCGCGCCGGCGTGTACGCCCTGCAGCAACCCGTGATGCAGCCGGTGTTTCCGGGCACGCGCCACGCGGGCGACGTGCTGCTGCAGGTCGCCGGCAAGACGGGGACCTTCAAGGAACACCTCCAGACCAGTTGGCGCGGGGTGCACCAGCGGTACGGGCGCAGCCGCGCGTTCGACGACTTCTGGAACGAAGCGCTGCAGCACGGCGGCGTTTACGCGGATGCCCCGGCACAGGCCGTCCATTTGACCCTCGACGTCGCGCGCGCGGCGGCGCCCGAGAAGCCAGCGCTCGGATGGAAGCCCTCGCCGGACGAGCCGGCGCTCGTCGTGTTTCCGTCCATCGCGCTGCACGACGGCCGCGGCGCGAACAAGCAGTGGCTCCAGGAGCTCCCCGACCCGGTGTCGAAGATCACCTGGCACGCGTGGGTCGAGGTACATCCCGACACGGCCGCCAAGTGGCGGGTCGCGAGCGGCGACATCGTACTCCTCAAGTCGTCGTTCGGCGCGGTCCGGGCGCCGGTGTGGATCACCGCGGGCGTGCGGCCCGATGTGATCGCGGTGCCGACGGGACAGGGGCACAAGGCCTACGGCCGGTACGCCAAGGACCGTTCCTTCAACGCATTCGAGCTCCTGAGCGGCGCCCCCACGCCCTACGGCGGCCGGGCCCACGTGGTGAGCGTCGCCGTGGCGACGACGGGCGATCATCGCAGTCTCGCGACCACGGAGGGCGATGCGCGCGAGCAGGGGCGGGGTGTGATCGAAGTGCTGTCGCTGGAGCGGGCCCGGGCGCTCACGCGCGGGACGCACCCGTTTGAGGAGCGCGAGACGCCCCGCTACGCCGATCAGGCGCTCCGCGGCTGGGCGGAGGCCCAACGCGAGAAAGCGTCGCTCGGGAACTACGCCGGCAACCAGCCCCGCTGGGGGATGGCGATCGACCTGGCGAAGTGCACCGGGTGCTCCGCGTGCGTCACTGCGTGCTACGCTGAGAACAACCTCGCGACGGTGGGCGAAGAGCTGGTCGCGCACCGGCGGCAGATGAGCTGGATGCGGATCGAGCGTTACTTCACGGGCGGCGAGGCGGGCCGTCCGGTGGGCGCGGTAGTGACACCGATGCTGTGCCAGCAGTGCGGCAACGCGCCCTGCGAGCCGGTGTGCCCGGTGTACGCCGCCTACCATACCGCCGACGGCTTGAACGGCCAGGTCTACAACCGCTGCGTCGGCACGCGCTACTGCGCCAACAACTGCCCCTACAAGGTCCGCTACTTCAACTGGTACAACTACGCCGAGCCGGGCGGCGAATGGGAGAGCTGGCCCGACCCGCTGAACATGCTGCTCAACCCGGACGTCACGGTGCGCGAGAAGGGCGTGATGGAGAAGTGCACGTTCTGCGTGCAGCGGATCCGCGGCGCGCAGAACCGGGCGCGTCTCGAGGACCGGACCGTGCAAGACGGCGAGATCACACCGGCGTGCGCGCAGGCGTGCCCGTCGGAAGCGATCGTGTTCGGCGACCTGCACGACAAGGCCTCGCGGGTCGCGGCGCTCGCCCAGGATCCGCGCGGCTACCACGTGCTCGAGGGCTTGAACACGCAGCCCGGCATCACCTACCTGGCGAGAGTCGTGGACGCCGTCGTGGCGGAGGCCTGATGGCCGAGACGCCCTCCCCCTCCTCCCGCGTCAGCTACGATTTCGTCACGCGCGCCATCGCGCGCACCCTGGGAAATCCGGGCAAGGGGTACTTCGCCCTGCTCGCCGCCGCGGTGGCCCTGCTCGGCGTCGGCATCGTGTGCCTGCTGTTCCTGCTGCGCTACGGCCTGGGCCTCGCGGGCTACTCGCACCCCGTGTATTGGGCGGTCTACATCACCTGCTTCGTGTTCTGGGTGGGTATCGCACACTCGGGCACGCTCATCTCGGCGATCCTGTTCTTGTTCCGGTCGGGGTGGCGCACCGCGGTGTACCGCACCGCCGAGGCGATGACGGTGTTCGCGGTGATGACGGCGGGACTGTTTCCGCTGATTCACATCGGACGCCAGTGGTATTTCTACTGGCTGATCCCGTATCCCAACGAGCGCGGGCTCTGGCCCAATTTCAAGTCGCCGCTCATCTGGGATGAATTCGCGATCGGCACGTATTTCACCGTGTCGACCGTGTTCCTGATCATGGGGCTGATTCCCGATATCGCGGCCGTGCGCGACGTGGCCACCGGCTGGCGCAAGAAGCTGTACGCGATCACCGCGCTCGGCTGGCGCGGCACCAACGAGCAGTGGCGGCACTACAGTCGCGGCTATCTCTATCTCGCCGCGCTCGCCACGCCGCTCGTGCTCTCGGTGCACAGCGTCGTGTCCTGGGACTTCGCGATGGCGATCGTGCCGGGGTGGCACGCCACGCTCTTCGCCCCGTACTTCGTGGCCGGGGCGATCTACTCCGGCGTCGCGATGGTGATCACGCTGCTGGTCCCGATCCGGAAGCTGTTCCACCTCGAAGATCTCATCACTCCCGCCCACTTCGAGAACCTGGCGAAGCTGTGTCTCCTCACGGGCCTGATCGTGAGCTACTCGTACTGCACCGAGAATTTCACGGCTTGGTTCAGCGGCAATCCGCACGAGCGCGCCGCGTTCTGGTACCGGGCGTTCGGGCCCTTCTGGTGGGCGAGCTGGACCATGAACATCTGCAACGGCCTGCTGCCGTGGCTGCTCTGGTCCAAGAAGGTGCGCACCAGCATCCTCGGGCTGTTCGTGATCTCGATCTTCGTGAACGTCGGGATGTGGTTCGAGCGGTACGTGATCATTGTCGTGTCGCTCGCGGGTGAGCCGTTCGAGCGTTTCGCCAACGCCACGTACAATCCGACCTGGGCCGACTGGGGCATCATGGCCGGGAGCTTCGGCTGGTTCTTCATGTGGTTCCTCTTGTTCGTGAAGAACTTCCCGGCGGTGTCCATCTCGGAGGTCAAGGAAGTGCTGCCGGCGCCCAAGCGCGCCAAGGCGATGCGGTGAAGCTCGTGAACCCGCTCACGGCCATCTTCCACCCGCCACCCACCCCGGGCGTGCTGGCGGTGTTCGGGCATCTCGACGCCGCCGTGGAGGCGATCGGGAAGTTGCGTCAGGCGGGCCACACCGACTTCACCGTGTATTCCCCGCTGCCACGCCACGAGATCGAAGGGGCGCTCGAGCAACCGGTGAGCCCCGTGCGGATGTTCACGCTGATCGGCGGGATCGCGGGCTGCGCCGTCGGCGCGTGGCTCACGCTTTACATGTCGTACGACTGGCCGGTGGTGGTCGGGGGCAAGCCCGTCGGCTCGATCCCGCCGTACGTCGTGATCATGTTCGAGATGACGATCCTGTTCGGCGCGCTGTCCACGATTCTCGGCATCGCCTTCAACGCCCTGTTCGCGGCGCGGCGCCAGGGAACGATCGCCTACGATCCGCGCTTCACGAACGACAAGTTCGGGATCTTCGTCCCAGCGGAGGCGACGCGGGCCGCGCAGGTCGAGTCGCTGCTGCGCGGAGCCGGCGCGGAAGAGGTGCGCCGTGCGTAGGCTGCGTGCCGCCCTTCCCGTCCTGGCGGCGGTGGCCGCCATCGCCTGCAACCCCGACGACGTCGTGCACCGCGTCGGCTGGTTCTCCACCATGCGGGTTCAGCGCAGCATCAAGCCGTATGCGCGGCCGATCCCGCCCGTCCCCGGGACCGTGCCGGTGACCGGAATGGAGTCGGTGCCGACGCTCCAGACGGGGGACCGTTTCCTGAATCCGCGAACCCGCACCTCCGAGTCGATCAACCGCGGGCGCTTCGTCTACGAGACCTATTGTATCGTGTGTCACGGAGCGACGGGGCGCGGGGACGGCCCCATCTCCTCGACGGCGGGCGGTCTGTACTTTGGCGTGCGCTCGCTCGTGAACGACACCATCGCCGCGCGCACCGACGGTTACATCTACGGGACGGTCGTGAACGCTCCGCTGATGGGCCGCGGGCTGATGCCCATCTACGGGGACAAAGTGCGCGGCACCGATCGCTGGGACGTCGTGAACTACGTGCGGACGCTGCAGGCGGCGGCGAAGGCCGCGGGAGGAAGGCGATGAGCGCGGTCTCCCGGGCCGAGCTGGTCCAGACGGCGCGGCGGTTCCCCGCGCGCCTGTTCGTGCTCGCGGGGGCGGCACTCGCTGCCCTCGGGGCGGCCGGGTTCCTGCTGCTCCTG
Organism: Gemmatimonadota bacterium; assembly: GCA_016880225.1. Classification (GTDB taxonomy): domain Bacteria; phylum Gemmatimonadota; class Gemmatimonadetes; order Gemmatimonadales; family GWC2-71-9; genus AG41. Next base: position 6,482 of record JAEHDT010000012.1, read on the forward strand.
GCGCGCGGGGAAGCGTCCCGGGCGTGGCAGTCGTGGCACGTCAACTTCATGTTCTGGACCGGCCTGGCACAGGCCCTGGTGGTGTTCGCCGCCACCCAAAAGCTCGCCAAGGGACACTGGTCGGGAGTGGTGATCCGCCTCGCCGAGGCGGCCGTCGCGTTCTTGTTCGTCTCGCTCATCCTGTACGTCGGCGTCGTCGTCGGCCGGGCGTACATCTTCAGCTGGCTGCACGAGCCCCGCCCCGACGTGGGGGCGTGGCTCACGGCGCGGTTCTTCTTCGTGCGCAACGGCGCGATCTACGTGCTCCTGACGTGGCTCTCGTGGCGGTTCGTGCGTCACGACATGGCGCCCGACATCCGCGAGCTCACGGACGGGCGCCCCGCCGAACGGCTCGAAGGCCGGGACGCGATCTCGCGCGAGGCGGCCCTGCTGGTGATCGGCTACGCCTTCGGGTACAGCTTGCTCGCCTTCGACTTGATGATGTCGCTCGCGCACAAGTGGGTGAGCAACCTGTTCGGTGCATTCTATTTCATGGGGAGTTTCCTCGCCGCCCTCATGGCGCTCGCCGTGCTCGCCCTGGCGGTGCGGCGCCGCATGGGTTTGGACGAGATCTTCTCCGCCCGGCAGCAGCACGACCTCGGCAAGCTGTGCTTCGGATTCACGGTGTTCTGGGCCTACCTCATGTGGGCGCAGTTCCTCGTGATCTGGTACGGCAACCTGCCGGAAGAGACGTACTACATCTTCTACCGGCTCATCGGGCCGTGGCGGCCGGTCGGGGTGGCCGTGTTCCTGCTGGTGTTCCTCGTGCCGTTCATCGGTCTGCTCGGCGTCCGTCCCAAGACGCACGCGCCCACCTTCGCGGCGCTGGCGCTCGTGAGCCTGGCCGGCGCCTGGCTCGAGCGCTACATCGAGATCGTCCCGTCGATCAACGGCGGCGCCGGACCGGCGATCGGTGTCCCCGAGATCGGCGTCACGCTGTTGTTCGGCGGCCTGTTCCTCCTCTCGCTCGGCTGGTTCGGAGCGCGCTATCCGATGATCTCGCCGCGCTTGGCGGCCGACGCCCTCGAACGCGAGCGGCACTAGGCCAGGCGGCCGCTGCTCTCCTCCATCATTTCCTGACATTCGCCGCCGGATTTTCCGGGGCCGGCGGAATCCAGATCGTGCCCCCTCAGCGTTCATAGGGGGTACCAGTTGTGCGCCACACCAACCGAGCAGACGTCCCACGCGGCATACCGGAGGTTCTATGGGGTCGAGGCTAGGCCTGGCAGCAGGATTGATCGTGTTGGCGGCATGCGGTAGCTCGACCTCACCTCCCGGGGGGGGGGGGGGCGGTGGCGGCGGCGGAGGGGGCTCGACCGGGGGTCATTCGACGACCATCACGGTCGCGAACAACACGTTCCGGCCCACCCCGGATACGGTCCCCGCGGGCGATGTGACCTTCAGCTGGGCGTCCGGCGGAGTCGGACACACTGTCTCGTGGGACAGCGGCCCCGGCACGCTGCCGGCTAACACCGGGACCGTGACGTCAGGAACGAGGGTGTTCACGCTGCAGGTTGGGACCTACCTCTATCACTGTGACATCCACGCCGGAATGAGCGGGCAGATCGTCGTGCAATAGCCGTCGATCGGCCGAAGGAGAGTGTATGGTATCGGGCTTGCTGGGCCGTGTTGCGGGAGCGATGGCGCTGGTGCTGCTCGCCTCATGCGGGAGTTCTACGTCGCCGTACGGGGGAGGGGGCGGGTGCACGCCGACGGCGACAAAAGTCTGTATGTCGGGCAGCCAGTTCAGCCCGTCGACCCTCACCGTGCCGGCGGGAACGACCGTGACCTGGCAGAACGGTGATGCCGTCGCACACACCGTGACCAGTGCAACGGGATCGGCGGACGTCTACAACAGCGGGAATCTCGGCGGCGGCGCGACGTACACTCATCAATTCGCCACGGCCGGCACCTATCCGTACTACTGCATGAACCACGGTGCCAACGGGACGCCGCCGACGGGAATGCACGGGACGATCACGGTCACGCCGTAGCATGTCGTAGATGAGACGTCACGCTCCCGGCGCGGATTGCGCTCCGGGAGCGTAATTTTTCTCTCATGAGCGACACGCCAGACAGTCTCGAAGCCTTCC
>JAEHDT010000098.1 GCA_016880225.1 Gemmatimonadota bacterium
ACGACGGTGATGCGAGCGCCGCTCTGGCTGCGTGGCGCCAGGCGCTCGAGCTCCTGCCCCCGGATACGACGCAGTACCAGCTGGTCTCCGCCCGAGTCGCCGCCCTCTCCCGCACGCTGGACAGCCACCCCGCCGCCAAGCCCGGCTCCCGCTGGGGGAAGGGCGCGGCGGGGCTCGGAGCGTTCGGCGCACTGCTCGCCAAGTTCAAGTTCGCGATCGTCTTCCTGCTCACGAAAGCGAAGCTGCTGCTGCTCGGCCTGACGAAAGCCGGAACGCTGTTCAGCATGCTGCTGTCGGCGGGCGTGTACTGGACGATGTTGGGGTGGAAGTTCGCGCTCGGCGTCGTCCTCTCCATCTACGTCCATGAGATGGGTCACGTGCAGGCGCTGCAGCGCTACGGCATCAAGGCCACCGCCCCGATGTTCATCCCCGGCATCGGCGCCGTGATCCGTCTCAAGCAGTACCCCGCTACGGCCCGCGAAGACGCACGCGTCGGTCTCGCCGGTCCCTTGTGGGGACTGGGCGCGTCGCTCGCTGCGTACGCCGTGTACCGCGCGACGCACATCGGCATCTGGGGAGCGATCGCGCACTTCGGCGCCTGGGTGAATCTGTTCAACCTCGCTCCGGTGTGGCAGCTCGACGGCGGCCGCGGGTTCCGCTCGCTGACCCGCTGGCAGCGGTGGATCGCGGTCGGAGTCGTGGCGGCGATGTGGCTCGTGACGGGCGAGGGGCTGCTCCTGCTGTTGGCCGTCGCGGCGGCGGCAAGCGCCGGATTCAGCGCCGCGCCCGAGGAGCCGGACCAGGCCGCGCTACTCGAGTATTCGTTCCTCGTGGCTGCGCTCTCGCTGCTGACGCGGATCGTGGTCCCTGGCGCGAGCGGGCCTTGACTGGGGTGACGCCGAATCTAAGTTTGCGATTCGGCCCGGTTGCGGCCGTCGCTACGTGAATGTTCGGGAGTACGAATGCCGTACATCATCGCTGAACCGTGCATCAATGTGAAGGATCGCTCCTGCGTGGATGTCTGTCCGGTGGACTGCATCTACGAAGGGGACGACATGCTCTACATCCACCCGGATGAGTGCATCGATTGCGGCGCCTGCGAGCCGGAATGCCCCGTCACCGCCATCTTCCCGGAAGAGGACACGCCGCCGCAGTGGAAGGCGTACATCGCCAAGAATCGCGACGCGTTTCAGGGCGCGAACCCACCCGGCAAACCGCAGCGCAAGGGAACGTGATCCGAGCCCCGGGGTTGTCCCCCGGGGTTGTCGTTTCAGAGCAGCGCGCTCAGGAAATCGGCGAGGAGGCGGCTCGTGGCGAGCGGCTGCTCGAGCGGCGCCAGGTGGCCGCAGGCCGGGACCACGTGACACTGGGCCCCGGGAACGAGTTGCGCCATCGCCCGCGCCGCCGCCGGGGGCGCGATCTCATCGTCGCTCCCCACCAGCACCAGCGTCGGCACCCGGACGGCGCGCAGCGTTGCCGCCGAATCAGGCCGCTCCCCCATGGCGCGCTGTGCCCCGACCAGCGCCGGGACGGACCAGCGGAGGGCCATCTCGCGCAGCTGTGCCGTCACTTCGGGCTGCGTCGCGCGCGTGGCTGGCCCGAGCAAGCGCGCTAGGAGCCGCTCGGCCACCGCGCCCGGCCCCTCGCGCTCGGCCAGCCCCACGAGCTCCTCGCGCCCCCGCTTCGCTTCCCTGCCATCGGCCTCGGCCTTCGTGTCGGCCAAGATCAGGGCCTTGACCCGCTCGGGGTGCCGCCGTAGCAGCTCGAAGGCGATGTAACCACCCATCGACAGGCCGCACACGACGGCGTCTCGTACTCCGAGGGCGTCGAGTACCGCTACCAGGTCATCGGCGTACCGCGCCAGCGCGAATCCGTCAGCGGCCGCCGGCGTCCCCGACTCCCCCACGCCCCGGAGGTCGAACGCGATGCGTTGCACGCGTGACAGGGTGGCGAGCTGGTGCCGCCACACCGTGCGATCGAACGGGAAGCCGTGCACGAACAGCACCGGCACCCCTTCGCCCCGCACGTCGACGGCGAGCTCTACGTCGCCCGCCGGCACGCGCACCAGCCGGTGGCTCCCTCCGGCGGCCGGGCGGGGCCCGAGAAACCGGGCGATCTCCTCCGGCAGAGGCGTGGCGCGCCCCAGCCGGTCGATGCAAACGAACACCATCTCCGCTTCGGCGATCACCGCGGCGTCCGATACTCGTCGCACCGCATGCCGCAGGGTCATGCTGGTCGTCCCGCGACCCGCCACCGTGGTCTCGACACGCAACACGTCGCGCGCGAACGCCGCGGCCTTGTACTCGATCACCGCCTTGCGCACGGCGGGCCAGACGCCGTTGCGGTCGAACAAGTCCATACCCGGCCCGCGCGCCAGGGCGTCCCAGCGGGCGCGCTCGAGCAGCGCGAGCAGCGCCGCCTGGTTCAGGTGGCCGAACGCGTCACAGTCGTACGGGTACACCGTCAGGTCGACGGCCGCGAAGGGGGTCACGGGAGTGCAAACGTATGCCAGAAGACGACGCGCTGCATGTCCCGGCCGCCTCGTTGCACGAGAGCGGCAAATGCCTTGGCGCCGTAGGTCGGATCGAGCGTGAGACCATGGTCGGCGGCGAGAGCGCGCGCCCGCTCACCATCGGGCGACGGGTACCCGTAGCCCCGTCCCATCCCGTCCAGGATCCTGGGGAAGCGGGGAGCGGGGAGCGGCACGCCCCGACGCGCTAACAGCCGGCGCGCGCCGCGGGCGAGACGCGCCACCCGCCAGCGGTTCGCGACGATCAGCGGCGCCACGCGCACGGCGATCACCTTGGTGCGCCACTCGAGCTGCGCGACGGCGAGCGCCAACCCGGCCGCGGTGCCGCCGCTGCCGAGCGGCAGCACGATCAGGTCGGGTGGCGAGCCGACTTGAAGGGCGAGCTCGAGGCCCGCCAGGAAATGCCCGACCACGGCCCGGGGATGCGCGCCACCGCCGGGAATCCAGCGACGCGGCCCGAATGCCCGCGCCCGGCGCCACGCCTCGAGCAGGGCGACCGGCAGCGTCCCCCGCGTACGGGACCGCACCACGAGCGCCGCATGCACCGCGCATGCCGCCGCCACGGCCCGGGCGAGCGGCGTCTCGGGCTGAGGAAACTGAGCCACCACCGCGCGGCCCAGAGCCTTGGGCGCGTGCACCGCGGTCGCGAGGCAGTGCGTCGAGCCCGTCCCCCCCACGGTGACGAACGTCGTCCCTGGTGCCGCGCCCGCGAACAGAAACTCGAGGCCGCGCACCTTGTTTCCGCCGTAGGACGACGCCGACCGATCCTCCCGCTTGACGGCGAGCTCGGCCAGGCCGACCGCACGGGCGAGCGCCGGCGCCTGCTCGAGCGGCGTAGGCCATTCGCCCAGGGTACAGGGCGCGAACGCCGCGCGTATCTTTTGGATCAGCTGTGCCGGATCTGACACCTGAACCCCGATCCCCGAGGACCCCGATGCGGGTTGCCACCGATTACATCCGCCACGCGGCGCGCGCCGCCCGAAAGTGCGCCGGCGATCCGCTCGGCGGTGCGCCTCAGGCCCCCGACCCCGAATTCTACAAGACGCTCGCCAAAGCGTTCGAGGAAATCGCCGCGGGGCTGGAGGC
>JAEHDT010000099.1 GCA_016880225.1 Gemmatimonadota bacterium
CATGGTCCCCGGACGGGCGTGAGCTGCTCCTCGTCTCGAACCGGGGGCACATCCACGGAACCGGCGGGATGTGGCGCATGAACGCCACCCCGGGCGCGCCGATGCGCGAGATCCACTACGAGGAGACCACGTGGAAGGCCCGGCCCGACTGGTCTCCCGACGGCAAGCGTATCGTGTACAGCTCCTACGTCGGCCGCCAGTGGAACCAGTTGTGGCTGATGACGAGCGACGGCGGCGACGCGTTTCCCCTGACCTACGGGGAATTCGACGCGACCGCGCCGCGCTGGTCGCGTGACGGCTCGCACATCGCCTACATCTCGAACGAGGACGGCAACACCGCGCTCTGGGTGCTCGACCTCCCGGGCGCGCGGCGTCACCGGATGGCTGTCGCGGAGCGGCGTTACCGCGGCCCGGTGGGCCGGCTGCGCCTGCAGGTGGTGGACGGCGGCGGGCGCCCGCTCGCGGCCCGTGTGTCGGTGACGGGCCCCGACGGGCGCGGGTACGCACCGGACGACGCGTGGCGTCACGCGGACGAAGCGTTCGACCGTGCCGAGCGCCCGTTCGAGGTCAGCTACTTCCACGCCGCCGGGACTGCGGAGCTGACGGTGCCGGCGGGCGTGCTGCGGGTGGAGCTGTGGCGCGGCCCGGAATACCGCGTGGCGCGCCGGGAGGTGCGGGTGGCGGCAGGGAAGACGGTGACCGAGCGGCTCGTGCTTGAGCGGCTTGCCGACCTGCCGGCGAGCGGGTGGTGGAGCGGCGACCTGCACGTGCACATGAACTACGGGGGCGCGTACCGCAACACGCCCGCGCACCTCGCGTTCCAGGCCCGCGCTGAAGACCTGCATGTGGTCGAGAACCTGATCGTCAACAAGGAACAGCGCGTCCCCGACATCGCCTACTTCCGAACCGACCCCGATCCGGCGTCGGCTCCGGGCTTTCTGCTGATGCACGCGCAGGAGTATCACACGAGCTACTGGGGGCACACGGGGTTGCTGGGGCTGAGCGATCACTACGTTCTGCCCGACTACGTGGGTTACCCGAATACCGCGGCTGCGAGCCTGTACCCCGCCAACGCCGACGTGGCGGACCTGGCGCACGCCCAGGGCGCGCTGTTCGGCTACGTCCATCCGTTCGATACCGCCCCCGATCCGGACGACACGACCGCCGCGCTCACCTACGAGCTGCCGGTGGACGCGGCGCTCGGCAAGGTGGATTACCTCGAGGTGATGGGGTACTCGGACCACCTCATCACGTCGGCCATCTGGTATCGCCTGTTGAACTGCGGCTTGCGGCTCCCAGCGGGGGCGGGCACCGACGCGTTCCCGAACTTCGCCTCGCTCCGCGGGCCCCCCGGGCTGGTGCGGGTGTTCGCGCGGACCGGGCCGGTGCTCGATCACCGGCGCTGGCTCGCGGCGATCAAGGCAGGCCGTACATTCGTCACCAACGCGCCGCTGCTCGAGTTCACGCTCGGCGGCCGCGACATCGGAGATGAGATCCGGTTGCCCAAGGGCAGCCGGCTCATGGCGCGCGTGCGGCTGCGTTCGAGCGTGCCCGTGGATCACCTGGAGCTGATCGGCAACGGCCGGCGGGTCGCGACGTTCCGGCTCGGCGCGGGGGGCACCGCCGCGAGCGACACGGTCACGATTCCGGTGCAGCGGAGCGGCTGGTACGTCTTGCGCGCCTGGAGCGATCGCGCCCGGACTCCGGTGCTCGATCTCTACCCCTTCGCCTCGACGAGCCCCATCTACGTGCGGGTGGGAGGTGAGGCGGTGCGTTCGCCCGACGACGCGGCGTTCTTCGTGCGGTGGATCGACCGGCTGGACCAGGCTGCGCAGGCGCACGAGGGGTGGAACACGGCCGCAGAGCGGGAGCACGTGCTGCGGTTGCTGGCGCGGGCGCGGGCGGCATACGCCGCGCAGGCGGGCTCCGCCGCGCCCTGACGCCGGACCTCAGCGGCGCTCGATCACGACCTCGCGCCGTGCCGTGATCGTCTCGCCGCCGGCGGACGTGACGGTCACCTCGATCACGTAGCGGCCCGGCGCCAAACCCGACACGTCGATGGCGAGCGCGCGGGGCGTCACCTGCGGCACCTCGGGCACCTCCTGCCACTGCAACTGCACGTCGCGACGCGGCGACGCGAGCCCGACCGACTCCACGGCGCGGCGCAGCCAGCTGGTGCCCTGCCGGGTCATCGTCAACGACATGGAGACGGGGCCCTGCGCCGGGTCGAGCCCGTACATCTGCCAGAACACGCCTAGGTTCCGGGTGGACGGCACGCGCGTCGAGCCGAGCGCGTGGACCATCGCGGCCTCGAGGGTCGCGGGCAGGGAATCGGGCGGATCGAAGAGCAGCAGGTCGGAGATCGCCGGCCGCCCGTCGGGTCGCGGCGCGAGGTCGATGCCGTAGCGTGCCCGGGCCGCGTGGCGCTCGCGCGGGGCGACGGCTTCGAGTGAGAAGAGGAGTGGCTCGCACGGCGCCGTTGCCGCCAGGGCGCGCGTGCCCGTGACGCCCGAGTCCCGCGCGACGAAGGTCGTGTGCTCGTCGGCGGCCAGCGCGAGGGCGGCCGTGGCCGGGCGCTCCGCGAACAGCGTGTCATCCGAGAGGTCGAACGCCGCGACCATCACGCAGGAATCGCCGCGCCGGAACAGGGCCGCCTGGTGGTCCAGATATCCGAACGCTTTGGCGTAGGCTGGCGCGTAACGCTCCCGTGCCTGCGGCGGGTCGAGGCTCCAGTCCTCCGGTCTCGTCCTCCCGGGCTCGTCGAACACGCGGGCGCTGGGCGTGAATCCGAACGCGGGCGAGGGGTCGTGTCCCGTGATGTTGGGTTCGGACTCGAGCATGGGCGACGCCGGTGGCTCGCGCGTCCACCACGTGGGCCATCCGTATCGCAGCAGGACGTCGCGGAGGTCGTTCTCCCAGTACAGGCCGAACGTGGTGCGGCGACCCTGCTCGATGCGCACCATCGTCTGCCGCGCGAAGTGCTCAGTGAGGCGGTCGTTCGCGGGCAGCGAGTAGAGTGGCCGGGCGAGCCACCACCAGCGCTCTTCGAACGCGGCTCGACCGGCACAATCGAGCTCCCGATAACGCTTCGCCAACTCGCCTTCGAGCAGCGGAGAAACGTCGCTCCAGCGGCAGCGTTCGTCGTCGGGCATGTCGGCAAGGGCAGCCGTGAATAAACTGTCGGCGCCGGCGTAGTCGCGCTCCGCGTGCCGCACCAGGCCTGCCAGTGCTTCGCACCACCACCGGACGGCCTGGCACTGTTCCGCTACTCGCGCTGCGGCGCTCGGCTGGCTGTCCTCGAGCAGGTAGCGCACACGCTGCCCGACGATCCACTCGTCGCCCGGGAGGGCGGAGCCGGCGTTGTCGAGCGTCGCGAGCAGCCGGGCGCGCGCCTCACGGATGCGCCGTGGCTCCGGTGGCGCGCTGTCGCTCTCGTCACCGCCCTCGTACCAATAGCGGACGCGTCCGATGATCTGGTAACGCGCGCCGCCCGATCCGGAGGGGCGCTCGGGGACGCTGACCCGCCGCGTGGTCTCGAACGCATCCCGCGCCCGGCGCGCCGCCTTGAGTACGGCCACCGAGTCGGGGGCGCCGGACTGCCGCCCACCGGCGATGAGAGAGAGGAGGAGAGGAAAGAAGGTCATGGTCCCTCCACCTGCAACATATCGCCGCTCGGCCCGCCGGGCGAGCTTGACGCCACCCGTGGCGGGCGTAATGTCGGCGCCGTGATTCCGCGCGACCTGAACGCCGCCTGCTGGTTCGTGGACCGCCACGCCGAGGAAGGCCGGGACGGCCGGCTCGCGATCATCCACGAGGGCCGCCGGCTGAGCTACGGCGAGGTCGCGAGCGGCGTGAACCGCCTCGGGAACGCGCTCGTGCGGCTCGGCGTGAGCATCGAGCAGCGCGTCGTGCTGCTGTTGCCCGATTCGCCCGAGTTCGTATCGAGCTTCTGGGGCGCGATGAAGATCGGCGCGGTGCCGATTCCCACGAACACCCTTCTCAAGCCCCATGACCTGGAATACATCCTGCGCGACAGCCGGGCGGCCGTCGTGATCGCGAGCGCACCGCACGCGGCGCGAGTGGAGGAGGTGCGATCCCGCGTGCCCGGGTTGAAGCACGTGGTCGTCGCGGGCGAGGCGGGTCCTGGTCAGCTCGCGTACGACGCGCTCGTGGCGGCTGAGAGCGCCGAGCTCGAGCCCGCGGCCACGACCAGGGATGACGTCGCCTTCTGGCTCTATACGTCGGGCACGACAGGCACCCCCAAGGCGGCCGTCCACCTGCACCACGACATGCTGGTGTGCTGCGAGGGCTTCGGCCGTCACGTACTCGAGATCGGCCCCGACGACCGCACCTTCTCGGTCGCCAAGTTGTTCTTCGCCTACGGCCTCGGCAACGCGCTGTACTTCCCCTTCCACGTCGGGGCGTCGACCGTGCTCTATCCCGGCCGGCCCGAGCCCGCCAAGGTGTTCGAGGTGATCGCGCGGGAGCGCCCCACGCTGTTCTACGCGGTGCCCACGGCGTACGCCGCGATGCTGCAGGTTCCCGACGCCGAGCGGCTATACGACCTGACGTCGGTCAGAATCTGCAGCTCCGCGGGGGAGCCCCTCCCGAAGGCGATCTACGACCGCTGGCTCCAGAAGTTCGGCATCGAGATCCTCGACGGCATCGGCTCAACCGAGATGTGTCACACGTTCATCGCGAACCGCCGCGGCTCGGTGCGGCCGGGCTCGAGCGGGACGCTCGTGCCCGGGTACGACGCAAAGTTGGTGGATGAGGACGGGCGGGAGGTGGGCGTGGGCGAAGTGGGCAATTTGGTCGTCAAGGGGGACAGTGCGTGCGCCTGCTACTGGAACCAGCACGAGCGCACCAAGCAGACGATCGAGGGCGAATGGGTGCGGACCGGCGACAAGTACAGCCGCGACGCGGACGGGTACTTCTGGTACGCCGGGCGGACCGACGACATGATCAAGGCGGGCGGGATGTGGGTGTCGCCGGCGGAGGTGGAGGGCGCGCTGGCCGCGCATCCGGCCGTCGTGGAAGCGGGGGTCGTGGGCGCCGCGGACAAGGACGAGCTCGTCAAGCCGCTCGCGTTCGTGGTGCTGGCCCGGGGCCACGCCGCCACCCCGGCGCTCGTGGCCGAGTTGCAGGCGTTCGTCAAGGAGCGGCTCGCTCCCTACAAGTACCCGCGCTGGATCGTGTTCGTGGACGAGCTGCCGAAGACGGCCACCGGGAAGATCCAGAGGTTCAAGCTGCGGGAAGCAGCAAGACAGACGGACAGGAAGGGCCACAACTAGACGCACAGACGCACAGCGGTGAACAGGGAGAAGGTGGCAGGAGGGCTTCCCCGATCACTGCCGGTTGCCGTGTTCCCCTTTTTGCGTTGGGGGCCCTGATGTTGCACCGCCAGGTCATAGGCCCGCCCGTCAGGGCGGGACTACTGGCGAACGGAGGCCGGGGGATCATTGTATCAGCAGCAGTAGCACATCGTACAACGCATGCGTCCACGCCGTGATGCCGAACCCGCGCGCGAGGTAGAGCGCCGAGAAGAACAGCCCCGCGACGGTGCGGAACACGAACGAATACAGCTCCAGCCGGTCGCCGTAGGGGCCGATGTAATGGAAGGCGGAGAAGATCGCCGCGCCGAGCAGGGTCGCGGCGGCGCCGGCGGGCACCGGACGCCAGCCGAGCAGCGCGCGGGCCCCGGCGGCGATCGCGCCCACCAGCAGTACCCGAAACAGCAGCTCCTCGTAGATCCCCGCGCCGAGCGACACCATGAGGCGGGTCCACCAGTCGAGCAGCCGGGGGGCGGGCGCGAGTGCCAGCGTCTGCAGCAGGCCGAGCACGCCCGAGGTGACCCCGCCCACGAGCAACCCGAACAGGCCGGCCAGCACGGCCGACTCACCCAACATTCCCAGGAACACTCCGGCCTTGAGCCGGGACCCGCGGGCCCCCATGTCGCGCACCACGAGCCACAGTCCCACGCCGATGAGACAGACCATGAAGAGCGGTGGCCCCCAGGCGCCCGCCACCGCCGTGAACAGGCTCTGCAGGATGACGTCCGCCCCGTTCCGCACCGAGCGCTCGCCGTGCGCCAGCAGCAACGCGAGCACCTGGTAGAACACGAGCAGCGGGAGCGCGAACAATAGGCTGTAGCGCGGCGCGCGGCTCGCGCGCCAGTAGGAGCTGGGTGAGGTGACGGATGTGAACCCGGTGCCGGTCATAGGGCCATGAATCTAGTCGCGATCGTTCCCGGGCTGAGAGCCCGGGCTCGGCGGGGGCGCGTCCTTAAGGACGCACGGGGATCGCGCTGTGTTTCGGCCGCGCGCTTGCCACCCCTCTCGGGCGCCCGTATCCTACCGCTCCTCATGCGAGGTCGTTCATGAAGCTCACCCCGCCCGTCGCGCTCATCCTCGCCGGTCTCGTCGCCGCGTCAGGTGTCGCCCTCGCCCAGAAGCCGGAGCGGGCCCGCGACCTGGGCATCCCCTTCGAAGGGACTCCCGGGCCGCTCGATGCGATCACCGACGTCCTTGGGGTCGAGGTGGGCCACCGCACGCTCATCGCCGGGAGCGGCAAGCTGGTCGTCGGCAGTGGGCCGGTGCGCACGGGGGTGACCGCGGTGTTCCCGCGCGGCAAGAACGGCGACGATCCCGTCTTCGCGGGCTGGTTCACCATGAACGGCAACGGCGAGATGACCGGCACCACGTGGGTGGAGGAGTCGGGGTTCTTGTGGGGCCCGGTGATGATCACGAACACGCACTCGGTGGGGGTGGTGCGCGACGCGGTGATCGAATGGGTGGTCCGCCAGGGGCGCATGCAGAACGACGAGTGGTCGCTTCCGGTGGTGGCGGAGACGTGGGACGGCGGCTTGAACGACATCAACGGCTTCCACGTGACGAAACAGGACGCGTGGGCGGCGATGGACAGCGCGCGCGGCGGCGCCGTGGCCGAAGGCAGCGTGGGGGGCGGCACCGGGATGGTGTGCAACCGCTTCAAGGGCGGCATCGGCACCGCGTCACGGCGCCTCGGCACGGGCGACGGCGGCTACACCGTGGGAGTGCTGGTGCAGTGCAACTACGGCGCGCGCGCGCCGCTCCGCATCGCCGGCGTGCCGGTGGGCCGCGAGATCACCGACCTGATGCCGTGCCGCGAGCCGTGCAGCGGCGCGCGCTCCCAAGCGGACCCACGGATTGCCCAGGACCTGGGGTCGATCATCATCGTCGTGGCGACCGACGCTCCCCTCCTGCCGCACCAGCTCAAGCGGATCGCCAAGCGGGCCGCCCTGGGCGTCGGCCGGCTGGGTGGGCTCGCCGCGAACTCGTCGGGCGACATCTTTATCGCGTTCTCGACGGCCAACCGAGGGGCGTCACGCGATTCCGGGCTGGCTCGCGTGTCGATGGTGTCGAACGAGCAGATCACGCCGCTGTTCGAGGCCACGGTGCAGGCGACCGAGGAGGCGATCGTGAACGCGATGGTCGCCGCGCGCACCATGACGGGCGCCGACGACCTGACCGTGTACGCCCTGCCGCACGACCGCCTGCGAGACATCCTCAAGAAGTACAACCGGCTCAATCCGTGAGCCCCCCCTCCGACCGCGACGCGTTGCCCCGCCTCAAGGCCGGCGACCTGCAGGTCCGCCCGCTCGCGCGCGCCGAGACGATCCCGTCGGCCTGGTACACGGACCCGCGGTTCCACGCGCTCGATCGCGCGGCGATCTTCGCCGCCACGTGGCAACACGTCGCCGACGGGCACCAGCTCGCCCGGCCGGGCGACCACGTGGTGACCGACGTGGCGGGCGAGCCGATCATCGTCGTGCGGGGACAGGACGGCGCGCTGCGTGCCTTCTACAACGTGTGCCGCCACCGCGGCGGGCCGCTCGCGCTCAAGGACGGCAGCGCCGACATGCTGATCTGCAAGTACCACGGCTGGACGTATCGGCTCGACGGGATGCTGCGCGGCGTGCCCCACTTCAACCGCGTGGAGCTGTTCGACAAGCGGGACTACGGCCTCACCCCGGCGCACCTCGCGGAGTGGGAGGGCCTGGTGTTCGTGAGCCTGGCCGACCGCCCCCGGCCGCTCGAGACGTACCTCGAGGGCATCCGGGAGCGCATCGCCCCGACCCGCATCGGGAGTCTGCGGTTCGCGCGCCGCGTGGAGTACGACGTCGCGGCGAACTGGAAGGTGTACGTCGACAATTATCTCGAGGGCTACCACGTCCCCTACGTCCACCCCGAGCTGTACTCGCTGTACGACTACGAAGGCTACGTCACCCAGGTCCACGACTGGTACTCGGTGCAGGTGGGCCCGCTCACCGGTGACCGCAACGTGTACACCGGCGGGGGCGGGGAGGCGCTGTACTACCACGTCTTCCCGAACCTCATGCTCAACGTCGTTCCGGGGCGGCTGCAATCGAACGTGGTGATCCCGGTCGCCCCGGACCACTGCAAGGTGGTGTTCCGGTACTACTACGACGACGTCGAGTCGCCGGCGGCGC
>JAEHDT010000100.1 GCA_016880225.1 Gemmatimonadota bacterium
ATGAGAGCTTCTTCGGCCGGGGCCTCTGGCAGCACGTCATTTGGGTCGGCCTGCTGATGGGAAGCGCGACGCTGGCCACGGTGATTCTCCGGGACCACAGCCGGCCGATACATTGGCAGAGCATGGCATTCACCGTGCTGGCGCTGTCGCAGATGGGTCATGTGCTTGCCGTCCGGTCGGACCGCGAGTCCTTCTTCGGCCGCCGGCTGTGGTCGAACCCGCTCCTGCTCGGCGCGGTAGGGTTGACCCTGGCGCTCCAGCTCGGCACCCTGTACCTCCCCGTCGCGAACGCCGTCTTGCGGACGGAGCCGCTCACGGCCACCGAGCTCGCGGCCACCCTGGCGCTCTCGAGCGTGGTGTTCGTTGCGGTGGAGATCGAAAAGCTGATCAAGCGGCGCGCGCAAAGGAGCCGGGCATGACGGCCGAATCGATCGTAGTGGGTGTAGACGACGCACCGCCGTCGCTGCGCGCCGCGGCGCTGGCGTGGACGATCGGCGAGGCGACCGGAGCCACGTGCCACTTGGTCCACGCGGTGCCCGATGCCGCCACGATCTCTGAATTCGAGCGCGCGTCCGCCGTGGGACCGGGGCTCGCGGAGCGGCTGGAGCGAGAGGCCGAGAAGAGACTGACGGCGCGGCTACGCGCGGTCGTTCCTCCTGCCGCCGCGCGGGCGCTGGAGCTACGGCGCGGGCGCGCGGCGCCGGTGCTGGCCGAGCGCGCGGCGCATCACCACGCGACGTTGGTGGTGCTGGGCCGCAAGCGGCACGGCCGGCTGGAGCGCGCCCTCGGCGGCAGCACCGCGCACTACCTCGTGCGGGCGCTCGACATCCCGATCCTGCTCGGGACCAAGTCTTCCGTCAAGCGCGTGCTCGCCGCCATCGACGTGTCACCGGCGGCAGCGCCGACGCTGCGCGAAGCCCGGCGGTTGGCGAAGGGCCTTGGCGCGGACCTCCGGGTGCTGCACGTCGTGTCGCCCATCCGCTACCCGCGCGTGGTGCCCCGCGCTCCCGACCGGAAGCTGCTCGAGCGGCAGGCGGCCGAGGCCTTCGACCGGTTCGCGCAGCAGCTCGGTGTGGCGGAAGCGGAGCGCACGGTCCGTCGCGGGTCTCCGGAAATCGAGATCGCGGCCGAGGCCGGGAGTTGGAGGGCGGACGTGGTGGTGGTCGGGTCGCAGGGGAAGGGGTTTGTGGACCGCCTGCTGATCGGCAGTACGACCGAATGGCTGCTCGACCGTCTCGCGACGGTATCGCTGCTCGTCGTGCCCGTCGGTCGCCGCGCGGGCGGTCTACCCGCGTGACGCGAGCATGGCCGAGACGTGGTCCACGCACGCGTTGAGCGTGGCGACCTTGGCGTACTCGGTCTCGGGAATGGCGACGTGCAGCTCCTGGTCGATCGCGATCACGAAGTTGAGCATGTCCATGGAGTCCACGTCGAGCTGATCGCGGAACGGCACGTCGGGCTTGAGCCGCGAGAGGTCCGCCTCGGGCGCGATCGTGCTCAAGATGGTCAGCACGCGACTGCGGATCTCATCCTTCCTCACAGCCGGCTCGGCTCCTGCAGCCGCGCGTCCACGGCGGCCAGAAACAACCCTCCACGATGACCGTCGGTCACGCGATGGTCGGCTGAAAGGGTCGCCGTGACGAGCGGTCGGGACACGACCTGACCGCCCAGCGACCAGGGGCGCTCGACGATCTTGCCGAACCCCACGATCGCTACCTGCGGGGGGTAGATGACGCCGTACACGGTCTCCACCCCCTGCTCCCCCAGACTCGTCACGGTGATCGTGGGATCGGACAGCTCCGAGCTGCGCAGCTCTCCCTGCCGGGCGCGGTTGACCAAGTCGCGGAGCTTGCGCATCAGGTCGTCGAGGCTCAGGCGGTCCGTGTCGTGCAGCGCGGGCGCGACGAGTCCCCCCTCCCGGAGGAAGGTCGCGACGCCGACGTGTATGGCGTCGCTCCGCACCACCTTGGGTCCTTCCCACCGAGCGTTCAACTCGGGCACGTCGCGCAGCGCCAATGCCACGGCCTTGAGAAACAGCGCGCCGGCGAGCAGGCGGTCGGCGACGGGGCGCGTCGCGTTCTGCTCGCCGAGCCATGTGGTGGCGCGATGGAGATCGATCGTCGTGCTCAAGTAAAAGTGGGGAATGTCACGCTTCGAGCGCGTCACCGCAGCGGCGATCGCCTGGCGCATCCGCGCGCGGCGGTCGGCCTCGCCGGGCGGCGCGGGCGGTGCGGGGGGCGGGGCCGTTGGCGTCGCAGGCGTGGGCTGCCGCGCCGCCGCACGCTCGACGTCGGCGCGGGTGACGGCCCCGCCCGGGCCGGTGCCTCGAACCGAAGCCAGCTCCACGCCGAGCTCGGCCGCCACCTTTCGTGCGACCGGGGAAACGCGTTGCCGCTCTCCCGCAGGTGCGGGAGGGGCGGCCGGCGTCGGTGGGGACGGCGTCGGGCCCTCGCCGGCTTCGAGGATGATCGCCAGCGGCGTGCCGACGGGGACCTTCTCGCCCGGCTGAACCAGGATCTTCTCGACGACGCCCGACGTGAACACCTCGACGTCGATCGCGCCCTTGTCGGTGTCCACCTCGGCGATGATGTCACCCTTCTTGACGGCGTCACCCGGCTGCTTGTACCAGGCGACCAGCCGCCCGGCGGCCATGTCGGCGCCGAGCTGTGGCATGCGGAACTCAGCCACGCGTGGTCCCGAGAAGCTCCCGAACCGTGGTGACGATGCCGGCGGGCTGCGGCAGCGCCGCGTCCTCGAGGTGCTTGGCGTAGGGGATGGGGACCTCGGCGCTGCACACGCGCGCCACGGGGGCGTCGAGGTCGTAGAACGCGCCCTCGGTGATGCGGGCGCTCACCTCAGCCGCGAGGCTGCCGGTACGCCAGGCCTCGTCCACGATGACCGCCCTCCGCGTCTTGCGGACGGAGGTGAGGATCGTCTCGTCGTCGAGCGGTCGAAGGGTCCGGAGATCGAGCACCTCCACCTCGACTCCGGCCGCGGCCAGCTGGTCCGCCGCCTGAAGCGCCTTGCCCACCGATCCTCCGTAGGCGATCACGGTCGCCTCCGTGCCCGCCCGCCGGACGGCCGCGTGCGCGATATCCGCGACCCCCGAGGCGGGGTCGAAGTCACCCTCCACGGGATAGAGCAGCGCATGCTCGAAGATAAAGACCGGATCGGGCTCGCGCAGCGCGGCGAGCAGCATGCCGTACGCGTCGGCTACCGTCGCCGGGGTGAGCACCCTGATGCCCGGGATGTGTGCGTACCACCCCTCCAGGCTGTGGGAGTGCTGCGCGGCGAGCTGCCGTCCCGCGCCCGTGGCCATGCGCACGACGAGGGGCACGCTCAGCTGGCCGCCCGACATGTGCCGCAGCGTCGCCGCGTTGTTGACGACCTGGTCGAGGGCAAGCAGGCTGAAGTTGACGGTCATCACTTCGACGATGGGCCGCATTCCCCCGAGCGCCGCGCCGATCCCGGCGCCGAGAAAGGCCGACTCGGAGAGCGGGGTGTCGCGGATGCGCTCCGGCCCGAACTCCTCGAGCAGGCCGCGGCTCACCGCGTAGGCGCCGCCGTAGCGGCCCACGTCCTCACCCATCAGGAAGACGCGGGAATCGCTCGCGAGCGCCTCGCGCAGGGCGGAGCGGACGGCGTCCCGATACGTGATTCTCGTCATCTCGGCGCGCCCGTGCACACGTCCTTCAGGAGGTTCTCCACCGGCTCCCACGGGGCGGCCTCCGCGAACGCGACAGCCGCCACGATCTCGGTCGCCACCTCCTGCTCCGCCTGCGCGACGTCGGCCTCGGTGACAACACCCGCCTCCCGCAGTCGCGCCTGGAACGTGCTGATGGGATCGCGCTCTTTCCAGCGCGCGATCTCTTCCTTGGCTCGGTACAGGTCGGGGTCGTACATCGAGTGCGCGCGGAACCGGTACGTCAGGAACTCGATGAACTGCGGACCGCCGCCGTGCCGTACGGCGTCCACGGCACGGCGCGTCGCCTCCTGGACGGCGAGCACATCCATTCCGTCCACCTGCTCGGCGGGCACGTTGTAGCTCTGCGCCTTCGCGCGCAGGTCCGTCTGTGACTGGTGCCGCTCGAGCGCCGTGCCCATCGCGTAGCGGTTGTTCTCGCACAGGAACAGCACCGGGAGCTTCCACAGGGCGGCGAGGTTGAGCGACTCGTGGAACTCGCCTTCGGCCACGGCGCCGTCCCCGAAAAAGCAGGCCGTCACGCGGGCACGCTGTTCGAGCGTGTCGGCGAGCGCCAGGCCGACGGCGATCGGCAGCCCGCCGCCCACGATCGCGTAGCCGCCGTAGAACCGCCGGCCGGCGTCGAACAAGTGCATGGATCCGCCGTGGCCCCGGGAGCAGCCGCTCGCCTTGCCGTACATCTCCGCCATCACGGCTCCGGCGGGGATCCCGCGGGCGAGGGCATGCCCGTGCTCCCGATACGTGGCGACGATCGCGTCGTCGGGGGTCAACGCCTGGAGCGCTCCGACGGCGATGGCCTCTTGGCCGATGTACAGGTGGAGGAAGCCGTGGATGTTGCCGGCGCTGTAGAGCTCCGCCGCTTTCTCTTCGAAGCGGCGGATCAGCAGCATCCCGCGCAGCAGGGTGAGCGCGTGATCACGCTCGATCAGCGGCGCCGGCGACAGCGCGGTCGCGGCCATCTAACCGACCTCGAGTGTGGACGTGTCGCCCTCGGGCAACCCGAGATCGCGCGCCTTGAGAAGTCTCCGCATGATCTTCCCGCTGCGTGTCTTGGGAATCGCCGGGAGGAACGCGATTTCCTTGGGCGCAATGGCCGCACCCAACCGCGAGCGGGCGAATCCGAGCAGCTCCCGCTGCAACGTCTCGCCGGGCGCGAAGCCGTCCTTCAAGGAGACGAACGCCTTGATCGTCTCTCCGGCCACGACGTCGGGCTTGCCGATGACGGCCGCCTCAGCCACGGCGGGGTGCTCGAGCAGGACGCTCTCGACCTCGAACGGGCCGACCAGGTGGCCCGACGTCTTGATCACGTCGTCGGCCCGGCCTACGAACCAGAAGTAGCCGTCCTCGTCACGGCGCACGAGGTCACCGGTGAGGTAGAAGCCGTCCCGGAATGAGCGGCGGTACCGCTCTGGGTCGCCCCAATAGGTGCGGAACATGGACGGCCATCCCGGCCGGAGCGCCAGCTCGCCCTGTACACCCGGCTCGGCCACGACCTCCACCGGCCCCGTGCCGCCGCTCCGCACGACGGCCGCCTCGACGCCCGGCAGCGGACGGCCCATCGAGCCCGGGCGGATCTCCATCCCCGGCAGGTTGGCGATCATGATGCCGCCGGTTTCGGTCTGCCACCAGTTGTCGTGAAACGGGCGGCCCAGGGCCCGTTCGCCCCACACCACGGCGTCGGCGTTGAGCGGCTCGCCCACGCTGGCGAGGAAGCGCAGCGCGGACAGGTCGTGGCGGCCGATGACATCCGTTCCCGCTTTCATTAACATGCGGATCGCTGTGGGCGCCGTGTACCACACGTTCACCCGCTGGTCCTGGAGAACGCCGTACCAGCGCTCCACGTCGAAGTCCGCCTCATCGACGATGGCGGTGATGCCGTTCGTCAGCGGGGCGATGATGCCGTAGGACGTGCCCGTGACCCAGCCGGGGTCGGCCGTGCACCAAAACACGTCCCCCGCTCGGAAGTCGAGAGCGATCCGCCCCGTCGCATGATGCATGACCACGGCCTGGTGCACGTGCAGCGCCCCCTTGGGCGTGCCGGTCGTGCCGCTCGTGAAGTGGAGCAGCGCCG
>JAEHDT010000101.1 GCA_016880225.1 Gemmatimonadota bacterium
ACGTTGTCGCGCCGGGCGCCCCGCGTGCCGCTCGCCGGCCAATATGGAGCCGACCTGCGCCGGCTCGCGCGGCTGCAGCTCGACGGAGCGATCCTGTTCGAGCAGGTGACGAACGCGCTCAAGCTGGTGGGCGAGCAGTACCTCGCGCGGGCCTACTCGCTCGCGTCGCGCCGTTTCCACCTCGCCGACTGGGATGCGAGCATCACCCGCAAGCTCCAGGTGATCGACTCCATCTACGGGAAGCTGGCCGACCGCGCGGCGACGCGGCGCATGGAGCTGCTCGAGTGGATCATCATCGTGTTGATCACGCTGTCGCTGCTGCTGTCGCTCGGCGTGACGCTCACGCCTCACTGAGCTGCGGCTCGCCCAGCGGGGCCTTCAGGCCCCGCGCGCGATAATACTCCACGCACTCCGCTTCACGGCCCCGCACGATGCGGCGGCCCTCGAGCACCCCCCGGAACGCCGTCACCACGGTGTACTGGCGCTCCTCGTAGCCCCCGTCCGCGTACAGCACCACCCAGTCGTGCGTCCGGCCCAGGGCGTGCGCGCGGGGAGTGTTCGAGAACAGGGCGGTGTAATGGCGGTCTCCGCGATCGGTGTGCAGCACGGGCAGCCACGCCACGCGCTCGGGATTCATCCGGCGGGGCGCGATCAGGCGGAGACGGCCGGCCGCGGCTTCCTTCCGGTATTGTCGGTCCACGTCGAGCAGCTCTTCTACCGACGGCTCCTCCGGCGACGGGGGGCGGTGGTCGCTCCTGGGGCGCCCGAGCCGGGCGGCCAGCGTGTCGCGGATGCCGGCCAGGCGCTTCTCGCCGATCGCCGCCACGTCGGACAGCCGGCCGTCGTGCGCGGCGGCCTCGAGCTGCTCGAGCGTGTCGATGCCCAGCTCGTGGTGCAGGCGCTCCGCCAGGATCGGCCCGATGCCCGGGACCGACGCGAGCAGCGCCACCGCGTCGCTCTCCCCCCGCAGCCGCTCGAGCATCGGCAGGCGGCCGGTGTCGACGACGTCGCGGATCGCGCGTGCGATGCTCGGTCCGATCGCGGGCAGGCGCTCGAGCCCTTCGAGGCCTTCATGCCGCAGTATCGCGGAAACGGGACGGGAGAGCCGGCGCACCGCCTCGGCGCCGCGGCGGTAGGCGTCGACCCGGTAGGGATTCGCTCCCTGGTCGCGGAGCAGCCGCGCGACCTCTTCGAGCCGCGCGGCTACGTCGAGATTCAGCCAGGCGGCCATGCGGCCGCCCTCAGGCGATCGCGACCGTCGGCTGCGCCGCTTCGACTTCGGGGCCGCGGTCCGTCACCACCGCCGCCGCGCGAGTCGGGACGACGAGCAGCGACGTGGGTAGATGGTTGAGCAGCCGCTCCGTGACGCTCCCCACAAGCATCCGCTCGGCCCACCCCTTGCCGTGCGACCCCACGACCAGGAGATCCGCGCGCCAATCGGTCACCTCGCGCAGGATCGTCTCGACCGCCATGCCGTGCCGCACGATCTTCTCGACCCCCGGCGTACGGATCGCCGGCCACAGGTCCTGCGCGAGCAGCTGCTCGGACATCGCGTAGTACTGCGTAGTGTCGTAGGGAGGTGCGACCTCGGGGATGACGGGCAGCGGCTCGAGCACGCTGAGGGCGCGCAACTCGGCGCCGAACAGCGCCGCATAACGCTCGGCGGCGGCCAGGGCTGGTCGCGCGGCGCCCGACACGTCGACGGCCACGAGCACGCGGCGGACGGCGCTCGCCGGTCCGGTGGTGACCAGGAGGGGCACGTCGGTGGTTCTGACTACGTCGAGGCTGGTGCTGCCGCCGAGCCAGCGGCCCAGCGCCGAGTGCTGCTTGCCGCCCAGCACGATCAGCTTCGCGCCGACGTCGGCCGCGACCTCCTCGAGCACACGCGGGGCACTACCGAGGCGAACCACGAGCTGTGCGAGCAGCTGGGCCGGGACGGCCTCGCGAAGCACGGCCATGAGCTGTGCTCGCGCCTGTTCCACGAGCGCCTGGCGGTAACGATTGCCCTCCGGAGCCTCCGGCACCGCCAGTGCGTCGCGGGTCGCGTGCACCAGGTGACAGGAGGTTCCGGCGCGCTCGGCGGCGCGGACCGCGAACGCCACTGCCTGTGCGGCTTCCGGTGAAGCGTCGACACCGACCACGATGGGTTCCCACGACATAGGCGCCCCCGTTGCGTGAGGAGTTGCGTTATGGCGTCAAGATGAAAGGCCTGCCGTGAAGCCAAAGTGAGCTCCGGCGGAACGCTGGTTCACGATGTGAAGAGCCTTTCATCGAAGCTTCACAAACGCTCGGGTCGCGCCCGGGTACACTGCGCCCGACCCCGCACCCGAGGCTTGCAGTGGCAGTTCCGTCGCGCACCACCCCGGTCTTCATCGCGCTGCTCGCCCTCGCGGCGTGCGGCGAGAAGAAGCCCGCCCAGCAGTCCGCGCCCGCCGTGGCCCTCCCCGCCGGGCTCCCCCCGGGAGAGGTGCAGAGCACCGGCGATCCACGGGCGGCGCTGTTCCTCGCGAAAGGGTGTCCGCAGTGCCACTCGATCTCGGCGCTGGGGGTCAAGTCTCCCAACGACATCGGGCCCGATCTGACGCTCGCGTACGAAGACGTGCAGAACCGGTTCGGGATGAAGCTCGAGGAGTTTCTCCCCAACCCGACCGGCACGATGCAGATGGTGCTCGGTCAGCTCATCAAGCTGTCGCCCGCCGAGCGGGATTCCGTGCTCCACATTCTCACGCGGCTCCACGAAGAACAGGAGAGTCACAAATGAATCAGCGTCGTTGCCTGGCGGCCCTGCTCGTCGCAGCGACGGCCTGCGCGCCGTCGAAGACCCCGCAAACCGGGCAGGGGAGCCGGCTCGCGGATGCCCGCGAAGCGGCCCAGCGGACCTACGTCGCCCCGGGAAAACTGGACGACTACTACCTGTTCTATTCGGGCGGGCATTCGGGCCAGGTGTACCTGGCCGGCATCCCCTCGATGCGCCACATCATGACGATCCCGGTGTTCGCGCCCTATCCCGCGACGGGCTACGGGTTCGACGTCGAATCGAAGCAGATGCTCGGCGGCTACACCTGGGGTGACGTGCACCACCCCGCGCTCTCCAAGACCAAGGGCGACTACGACGGACGTTGGCTGTTCGTGAATGACAACGCCAACAACCGCATCGCGCGGATCGACCTGCGGGAGTTCAAGACCAGGCAGATCATCGGCCCCATCCCGAACTCGAGCGGCAACCACGGCTCGGCGTTCGTGACGGAGAACACCGAGTACGCCCTGGTAGCGAGCCGCTTCTCGGTCCCGGTGCCGACCGGCACCTACGCTCCCCTCTCGCAGTACGCGACGCAGTATCACGGCGTGGTGAGCGGGGTCAAGATCGACAGCGCCACGGGCGAGATGAAGCTCGGCTGGCAGATCATCACGCCGCCGTTCGACTGGGACCTGGCGGCCACCGGACGCGAAACCTCGCACGATTGGGTCGTCTGGACGTCCTACAACACCGAGCGGGCGACCGGGCGGCTCGAAGTGACGGCGAGCCAGCGGGACCGCGACTACATGGTGTTCGTGAACTGGGTGAAGGCGGCGGACGCGGCCGCCGCGGGGAAGGGGCGGATGGTCGGCGGCGTGCGGGCGCTCGACGCGAAGGACATCCCGGGCGCGATCTTCCTCGTGCCGTGCGCCAAGAGCCCGCACGGGGCGGACATCTCGCCCGACGGCAAGTACATGGTGTGCAACGGTAAGCTCGCGCCGTACGTGACGGTGTTTTCGTTCGAGAAGTTCCTCAAGTCGGCCCAGGTGCTGGACACGATCGGCAACGAGGACGGCATCCCCGTGCTCAAGCCCGAGCCGATCAAGGTGGCGGAGATCCCGGTGGGGCTGGGGCCGCTGCACACACAGTTCGACGACCAGGGGTACGCCTACACGTCGCTCTTCATCGAGTCGGCGGTGGCCAAGTGGAAGCTCGGGCCGTTCGACGGGCACGACTCGGCGCTCGTCGTGGCGAAGATCCCCGTGCACTACTCGGTCGGGCACCTGGTCGTGGCCGGCGGCGATAG
>JAEHDT010000102.1 GCA_016880225.1 Gemmatimonadota bacterium
GGGATCAACTGGCAGCTCTTCACCCAGAACGGCATCGCCGGCGACAGCACGCGCGGCGTGACCGTCGGGGTGGGGCCGCCGCAGTTCGGCGATTCCCTGTTCTCGACCCAGGGCCTCGGCCTGCGCCTCATCCGGCTGGCGAGCCTCGATGTGCGAGCCGTGCTGCGGACCCTCGCGTCGCAAACCAACGTGCGCGTCCTCTCCACGCCCCGCGTCCTGGCGCTGAACAACGAGGAGGCTCGGATTCTCGTCGGCAGCGAAGTGCCGTTCGTGCAGTCCACGCTGTCGGGATTCAACGCCGTGCTCGACCGCGTGATCCAATTCCGCAACGTCGGCACGCAACTCACCGTCGTGCCGACGATCAACAGCGACGGCTACGTCACGTTCCGCGTGCTCCAGGAGGTCAGTGCGCTCTCGGAGCAGACGATCGCGGCGGCGCAGAACGCGCCGATCATCACGACGCGTGAGGCGGAGACGAGTGCGATCGTCAAGAACGGCCACACCGTCGTGATCGGCGGGCTCATCGGCGAGACCGAGCAGGTCACCGAGAGTGGCGTGCCGATCCTCAAGGACCTGCCCCTGGTCGGGCTCTTGTTCAAGAGTCGCGGCGTGGTCCGCAGCCGCACCGAGATCGCGATCTTCCTGACGCCATACGTCGTGTTCAGCGACGAAGCGGCGGACTCGCTGCTCGAGCGCGAGCGGGCCCGGCTCCCGGGCGCGAAGGCGCAGCTCGATTCCCTGCTGCCCCCGCGCCGGCCGTGAGCACGCCCTTGGCGATCCCCGCCGTGATGCAGCACTCCGGTGCCGACCTGCGCGCCGCCGCGGCTGGCGCCCTCGCGCAGCGACTCTCGCCCAAGTATCTGGAGGAGCACTGCGTCCTCCCGATCGCCGTGAGCGACGCGGGAGAGATCCTCATTGCAGCCGGCGAACCGCTCGACGCCACCACGGTCGACGAGCTGGCCTGGACGTACGGGCGGCCCGTGCGGTGCGTCGACGCCCCCGCCGCCGAGATCCACGCCGCGATCTTGTCGGCGCAGACCGAAGGCCCCGCGGCCGCCGACGCCGACGTGCGGACCGGCGACCTCGTCGTGCTGAGCGACGAGGAGGAAACGATCGATGACCTGCGGGCGCTGGCGAGCCAGGGGCCCGTCATCCGGCTCGTCAACGTGATGATCCTCGAGGCGCTGCGCGCGCGCGCCAGCGATATCCATCTGGAGGCGGCGCCGGACGGCCTTCGCGTCCGCTACCGGGTGGACGGCGTGCTGCACGAGAACTCGCATCCGCCCCGGCAGTATCAGGCGGCCGTCATCAGTCGCATCAAGATCATGGCCGGCCTGAACATCGCGGAGCGGCGCCTGGCGCAGGACGGGCGCATTCGCCTCCGGCTCACCGGCCGCGAACTCGACCTGCGGGTTTCGATCACCCCCACGCTGCACGGCGAGAGCGTCGTCCTGCGCATCCTGGACCGCGCCGGCGGTGTGCGCGACCTGGCCGAGCTCGGCATGCCGCCGCGCGTGCTCGACGACTTCGAGCGACTGATTCGACAGCCCCACGGCATCGTCCTCGTCACGGGGCCCACCGGATCGGGCAAGACCACGACGCTCTACGGAGCGCTGCAACGCCTCAACCGGCCTGGCGTGAAGATCGTTACCGTCGAGGATCCGGTGGAGTACCAGATCGACGGCGTGACGCAAATCCCGGTGAACCCGAAGGTCGGCCTCACGTTCGCGGCCGCGCTCCGCTCCATTCTGCGGCACGACCCGGACATCGTGATGGTGGGCGAGATGCGCGATCGGGAAACCGCCGAAATCGCGATCCAGGCAGCCCTCACCGGCCATCTCGTGTTCTCGACCCTGCACACCAACGACGCGGCGGGCGGCATTACGCGGATGGTCGACATGGGGATCGAGCCCTACCTGGTGGCCGCGACGGTGCTCGGCATCGCGGCGCAGCGTCTGGTGCGCGTCGTGTGTGAATCGTGCGCGCAGGAAGTGCGGCCGCCGGCGGCGCTGGTGGCGGAGGCCGCGGCGGGCCACCCCGACATTCCCAAGCTTCGGTTCCGCCAGGGGCGCGGGTGCGACGTTTGCGGGGGCACCGGCTATCGCGGGCGCACCGGTCTGTACGAGCTGATGCCCATGAGCGAGGACCTGCGCGCTCGCGTGGTCGCCGGCGCCCCGCTGGCCGACATTCGCGCCCTGGCGCGGGAGCGCGGCATGGCTCCGCTCCGCGCCGCGGGGTGGGACACGGCCTGCGCCGGCATCACGACCCTGGAAGAAGTCCTACGCGTGACGCGCGACGAGTCGCTCGGATGACGCTCCGCTACCGCTATCGCGCCGCCACCGTTGGCGGGCAGGTCGTCGAGGGAGTGCTGCACGCCCCTTCACGCCAGACGGCGCTCGAGGAGCTGCGACGCCAACGCCTCTACCCGGTTCTCGTGGACGAGGCGGCCGCGACGGGCGGTGCCAGCCCGGCGCCGCGCCTGTCCCGCCGGGCGGCGGTCGCGCTGTGGACGCGGAGCGCCGCCACGCTGTTGGCCGCCGGCGTTGCGCTGGACCGCGCGCTCGCCTTCACGGCCGCGCAGGCGGGTCACCAGGGGCTCGCCGACGCGGTGCGCGATGTCCGGCGCGCCGTACAGGGCGGCGTGGGCTTCGCCGACGCCCTGCACCG
This sequence comes from Gemmatimonadota bacterium, assembly GCA_016880225.1. Taxonomy (GTDB): domain Bacteria; phylum Gemmatimonadota; class Gemmatimonadetes; order Gemmatimonadales; family GWC2-71-9; genus AG41. The sequence goes on from JAEHDT010000102.1 coordinate 2,668, forward strand.
GCATCCTCGCTATTTCGACGCCCTGTTCGTCGCGATGGTCTCCGCGGGGGAGGCGAGCGGCGCCCTCGACATCGTCTTCGCACGGCTCGCGGACCACCTCGACGAGTCCGCCGAGCTGCGCTCGACGGTCCGCTCGGCGCTGCTCTATCCCGCGCTGATGGCGATCGTGGCGTGCGTCGGCGCGATCGTCCTGCTGGGGTTCGTCGTCCCGCGCTTCGCCACCATCCTCGCCGACATCGGCGGCACGCTGCCCACGAGCACCCGGCTGCTGCTCGCCGCCAGCCACCTCGTGACCGGCGGATGGTGGGTGTGGCTGCCGGCGGCCGGAGCCGGCGTGTACGTTGTGCGCCGCGCCTTGGCTCAGCCGGAGTCCCGGCGGCGCTGGCACGCGACGCGGCTCGGCTGGCCGTGGGTGGGGGACCTGGAGCGCCGGTATGCAACCGCGGGTCTCGCGCGCACGATGGGACTGCTCCTGAAGAGCGGCGTGCCGGCGCTCCCGGCTCTGAAGATCGCGCGCAATGCCACGACGAACCTCGCGCTGCAGGACGGCGTCGATCGCGCCGCCGCAGCGGTCAGCGCCGGCGGCGCGCTCGCCCCGGCCCTGGCCGGCACGCTGCCGCCCCTCGCGCTGCAGCTGATCGCCGTGGGCGAAGAAACGGGCCGGCTCGAGGAGCTGTTCCTGCGCGTGGCGGATACCTACGACGGCGAGGTCCGCCGTGCCTTGCGGGCCGCCGTCGCCATGCTCGAGCCGGCTCTGATCCTCGTGTTCGGCGCGCTCGTGGGATTCGTCGCCCTCGCTATGCTGCAGGCGATTTACGGCATCAACGTGCGGACTTTCTAGGAGTGGCCCTATGACCCGCCGCGGATTCACCCTCATCGAGATTCTCGTCGTGATCATCGTGCTGGGGATGCTGGCCGCGCTCGTGGGGCCCCGCATCCTGGGCCGCGTCTCCGAAGCGAAGAGCGCCACGGCGCGCACCCAGATCGAGCTCCTCGGCTTGGCGCTGGACAGCTATCGCCTGGACAACGGCGGTTACCCGACGACCGAGCAAGGTCTCGACGCACTGAACGAGAAGCCCACGCGGGAGCCCCTCGCGCAGAACTGGCGCGGCCCGTACCTCAAGAAGGCGCTGCCGCTCGACCCGTGGGGCCGGCCGTACGTCTACCAAAGTCCCGGGGAGCACGGGGCGTCGAGCTACGATCTGTCCACGCTGGGACGCGACGGGCAGCCTGGAGGCAGCGAGGAAGACGCGGACCTCACGAGCTGGAAGTAGGACCTACCCTACCCCCCGCCGGTCGAGACTGCGGTACTGAATCGCCTCACTGACGTGCTTGGGCTGTAGCCCTGCCGCCCCATCGAGATCCGCCACCGTGCGCGCGATCTTCAGAATCCGATGATACGCGCGCGCCGATAACCCCAGGCGCGTGATCGCGGTCTTGAGCAACGCGTCGGCACCGTCAGACACGCGGCAGTGCGCGCGGATGTCGCGCGGCGCCATGTGCGCGTTCGCATAGATCCCCGGACGATTCGCGAACCGCTCCCGTTGCACGACGCGCGCCCGGTCCACGCGCTCGCGCACCGCCGCGCTCGGCTCGCCCCCGCTCTCCCCCGCGAGCGCCCGGTACTTCACCGCGGGTACCTCTAAGTGCAGGTCGATCCGGTCAAGCAGTGGGCCCGATACGCGCGCGAGGTAGTGCTGCACACCCGCGGCCGCGCACGTGCACGTATGGTGCGGATCGCCGAACCAGCCGCAAGGACACGGGTTCATCGCCGCCGCCAGCATGAAACGCGCCGGATACGAAAGACTCATCGCGGCGCGCGCGATCGTCACGACGCCGTCCTCCATCGGTTGACGCAAGACCTCGAGCACGTTCTTCCGGAACTCGGGGAGCTCGTCGAGAAAAAGCACGCCACCATGCGCCAGACTCACCTCGCCCGGCCGTGGGTACGAGCCTCCGCCGATCAACCCCGCGTCTGAGATGGTGTGATGCGGCGCACGGAACGGCCGCCGCGCGACAAGTGATTCGCCCAGCGGCAAGGTCCCCGCCACGGAATGGATCTTGGTCGTCTCGAGCGCCTCATCGAGACTCATCCGCGGCAGGATGGTCGGCAGCCGGCGTGCCAGCATCGTTTTTCCGGATCCGGGCGGGCCGACCATCATGAGATTGTGTCCTCCAGCCGCCGCGACCTCGAGCGCGCGTTTCGCGTGCGCCTGACCCTTCACCTCGGCGAAGTCCACGTCGTCCTGAGCGCGCTCGGCAAAGAGCCGCGCCACGTCCACCGCCGCGGCCGGGAGCTCGGCTTTGCCCTCCAAATACTCAGCGATATCCGCCAGACAGCCGGCGCCCAGCACGCGCAGCCCCTCGACCACGCCAGCCTCGGGGAGGTTTTCGAGCGGCAGGATGAGCGCGTCGACCCCTGCCGCCCGAGCCGCGAGCGCCACGGGCAACGCTCCGCGCACCGGTCGCACGGCGCCCTCGAGCCCCAATTCGCCCAGAACCGCGACCCGGCCCAGGCGCGCCCCGTCCACCTGCTCCGACGCCACGAGGATGCCCAGTGCGATAGGCAAGTCGAACGCCGAGCCTTCCTTGCGAATGTCGGCCGGGGCGAGATTCACGGTGATGCGCCGCAGCGGGAACGTGAATCCCGTGTTCGCGAGCGCGGCGGAGACCCGGTCGCGCCCTTCCTTGACGGCGCCCTGTGGCAACCCTACCGTCACGAACGTGGGTA
>JAEHDT010000013.1 GCA_016880225.1 Gemmatimonadota bacterium
GGAACTGGCTCGCGGCCCGCCGCCGCACCGCCGCGTACAGGTACTGCCGGAGATGGCTCACCGCCCAGCGGGCCCGATCCTCCCAGATGCGCGCGAACACGCCTTGGACCACGTCTTCGGCGGAGTCGCGACTTCCGAGGTAGTGGGCGACCGAGCGGCAGAGGGGATCGTAATACGCCCGGAACATGGCCTCGAATGCCGCTCCGTCGCCCGCGCGAATCCGCTCGACCCACTCCTGTTCCGAGCTGGGGGACGGGCCCGAGCGGGTAGGATGCGCGATGGAAGCCATGAGGGATCGGGGCTGAATCTGCCGGCTGGCGGTCGTCGCGCAAGGAGCGCGCCGGTGCGCTTGATGCGCGCGCAACACTCGAGCCAACGCGACGAGGCCGGCACCGCAGCAGCGGTGCCGGCCTCGAGAGCGGGCGACGGGATTCGAACCCGTGACGTCCAGCTTGGGAAGCTGGCATTCTACCCCTGAATTACGCCCGCCAGACGCTCCCGTCGGAGCAACCCAGGCGCAATCTAAGCTGCGCAGCCGGGAAAAGGAAAGCCGTCACGCCGTGATCCCGCCCAACAACCGCAGCAGGCCGTCGAGCATCGTCAACGGGTGAGGCGGGCAGCCCGGAACCCACAAATCCACGGGGAGGATGTTGCCTACCCCACCGGCGACTTCGGGACTCCCCGCGAACGGCCCGCCGCTCGCGGCACACGCCCCGACCGCGATGACGAGCTTCGGCGCCGGCACCGCCGCGTAGGTCTTCTCCAGCGCCACCCGCATGTTCGTGTTGACCGCCCCCGTCACGACGATGCCGTCGGCATGGCGCGGCGAGGCGACGAACTGGATGCCGAAGCGCGCCATGTCGAACACCACGTTCCCGAGGGCGACGAGCTCGGCCTCGCACCCGCTGCAGCTCCCCACCACGACCGAACGGAGCCGCAGCGAACGCCGGAACAGTTTCCGGGCCCGCGCGTCGAGGGCCCGCGCCAGCGCGACCTCACCGGTCGGCGTGACGAGCGCGTCGCGCGTGGACGCCGCCATGCGGTGGTCGCGGCTGTAACTGATCGCGCCGTCCGGGCACGCGCCGGCCTCCTCCGGGCTGAACAGGCAGGCGCCCAGGTCGAGCTCGACGGGTCCGTCCGGCACACTCGTGAGGAAGCCCGACGGCGCCCGGGCGGCGCAGCCCCGGCACGCGTCCCGGCAGCGCGCCGGGTCGCGCACCGGACGGCCACGAAACCGCGTCGGAAAAGCCGTACCCACCCGCGGGAACGGCGACGTGCGCATGCCCTGCGCGAGTCTCGCTCGCAGCCACGCGAACACCGTTAGGTCCTCACCTCAGAGATCGTGGCCCGCGTACGACAAGTTGAAGCTCTTGTTGCAGAGCGGGAAATCGGAGATCTCGTTGCCGGGCATCGCCAGCCCCAGCGCGGTCCAGTTGTGGAACGAGGGATCGGTCACCTTGTGGCGCCGGACCCGCCCCTGCTCGTCGGTGATCACCACATGGACGATCTCGCCGCGCCACCCTTCGACCATGGCGACGGCCAGCTCGCCCGAGCGCAACGGCCCGCAGTCCACCCGCGCGGGCCCCTTGGGGAGCGCTCCCAGCTGCTCGATGGTGAACTCGAGCGACCGCTGGATCTCCAAGCGGCGCACGAGGGCCCGCGCGAAGACGTCGCCGGCCCACATCGTGGCCACCGGGATGTGAGCGAACCGGAAGATTCCCCACGGGTGATCATACCGCACGTCGCGCGACAGCTCGGAAGCACGCGCCACCGGGCCGACGAAGCCGTACTCGAGGCAGGCCGCGCGGGGCACCACGCCCACGCCCTCGAGCCTGGCCTGGACCGACGCGCTCTCGAACAGCAGGGTGAGGACCGGCTCGAGCTCCGCGCCGAGGCGCTGCAGCCGGTCGCGCATCTCGCCGGCCATGTCCGGCGTAACGTCGAACAGCGCGCCGCCGGGGCGCACCAGCCCCCGGCCGTAGCGGTTGCCCGAGAGCGCCATCAGGAGGTTGAGACATTCTCCCCGCATGCGGCCCAGGTAGGCGGCGGCCGGCTGGAACGCGACATCCCCGGCGATCGCCCCGAGGTCGCCGATGTGGTTCGCGAGGCGCTCGAGCTCGAGGGCGATCCCCCGGACGGTCTGCCCGCGCGGGGTCTTGCGGCTGCGGGCGAGCGCCTCGAGCGCGCCGCAGTACGCGCCCGCATGGCCGATGACCGTGTCTCCCGCGATCGCTTCGGCCACGAGCACGCCGCGATCTCGCTCGAGACGCTCGAGCAACCGCTCCACCCCGCGGTGCTGGTACCCGAGCATGATCTCGAGAAACAAGACCCGTTCCCCGTGCGCCTGAAACCGGAAATGACCGGGCTCGATGATCCCGGCATGCACGGGGCCCACGGCGACCTCGTGGACCTCTTCTCCCTCGACGCGATAGAACGGATGCGCTTCGCGGTCCAGCACCCCCGCCCCCGCGTTCCGGCCCGGCGGCAGGTGATCCGGCGGATGGCGCCGCAGCGGCTTCAGCCACGGGTGGCCGTCCGGGACCACGCCGCACTGCTCGGCGATCTCGCGCTCGAACGCGTGCGCCTGGGGGCAGGCGGGCGTGAGCGCCGGGTAGGCGTCCCCGACGAGTGTGCTCGTGGCGCCGAGTTCCCCGCGCGTATCGTTGGCAAGAATCGCGACGAGGCACGTGCGGTCGTCGATCTCCGGCATGCCGAACAACGAGGCGATCCGCCAGCCCCGCTCCACCGCCCCGCACACCGTCGCGCCGAACGCGTCAACGGACTCGCGCGGGACGGCCGACCACGCGATGGTCCGCCGGTTACGGAGCCCGAGCTCGTCGAACCGGCTCACGGCGTGGCTCCGCCGAGGGCGGATGCGGCGAGCGACAGCAAAGCCCCGAGTGGGCGCGGAATGACGACGCCGAGCGCCAGCACGCCGCACGCGAGCATGACCGGCCCCGCCACCATCCACCCACTCTCGCGACGCACGCTTTCGCGCTTCGGCGCGTGCCCGTAGGCCATTTCCAGGATCATCGCCGCCATACCGATGAAGATCACGGCCAGCAGGGTCAACATCACGGCGGCGACCCACAGGTGTCCGCCGTTGAAGGCGGCGCGCAGGATGGTGAACTCGCTCAAGAACGGACCGAACGGCGGGGACCCGGTGACCGCGAAGAGTCCCACCACGAGGAGCAGACCGGAAGCGGGAAGCCCCTTCAGGAGCCCGCCCAAGGAGCCCGCCGCGGCGGTCCCGGTGGCGAGCACCACGTTGCCCACCGCCAGGAACAGCAGCCCCTTCACGAGCGCGTTGTTCACCAGGTGGAGCACGCTGCCGTACGCCCCCACGCCACCGAGGCCCAGTCCCAGGACGAGCAGGCCGGCATGCTCGACGCTCGAGTAGGCGAGCAACCGCTTCACGTCGGTCTGCCCGATCATGAATGCGGCCGCCACGGCGAGCGAGCCGAGTCCGAAGGCGATCAACGGCGGCTGCACGAACCCCCCCTGACCCGCCGCCACGGCGACCTGGGTCGCCCGCGCCAGCCCCAGGAACGCAGCGCTCGTGAGCCCCCCGGCCATGAGTGCGCCCACCAGCGCGGGGGACTCACCGAAGGTGTCCGGCTTCCACGTGTGCAACGGCGCGAGGCCGAGCTTTGTCCCGTATCCGGCCAGGAGGAAGACGAACGCGGCCTTGAGCCACGCCGGATGGAGCCGCGGCGCCCCGGCCATCAGGTCCTCCAGCACGAGCGGCCGTCCTTCCGGCCCGGCGCTCACCTGGGCCGTCGCCAGGAAGAAGGTGCCGAGCAGCGCCAGCGCGATGCCGACCGAAGAGATGACGAGGTACTTCCACACGGCTTCGAGCGATCGCCGGTCGTGCCGGTGAAAGATCAACGGCGCGAGCGCGAGCGTCGTCGCCTCCATGCCGACCCACAGCAGGGCGAGGTGATGGCTCACGGACACGAGTGAGGCGCTCGCGAGAAAGGCGAGCAGGCAGCTCACGAACGCGCGACCGCCCCGCGGGTTTTCGCGGCGCAGGTAGCCCACGGCGTACGCGGCGACGACCGCGAACAACAGGCTCACGGTCGAGAGGACCACGAGCCCCAGCGCATCGAGCGCCAGCCACCCGTCGAGCGCGGGCGCCGGCGGATCGATCCACGCGTCGCCCACGAGCGCGACGTGTAGCAGGGCCACGGAGACGAGCCAGGCCGTACGGTAGGCCACCGCGCGATGGGCGTAGGCGCCGAGGGCACCCAGCACCGGCAGGAGCACCAGCGCGAGTAGCACCATCAGTCGCGAAGCTCCGAGAGATGGGCGGAATTGAGCGAGTCGAACTCGCGGTTGATGTGGAACACGACGATGCCCATGATGAAGACGGCGACGAAGACGTCGAGGAGGACGCCGGCCTCGACCAGGAAGGGCACGCGGTCGACGTGGGTCAGCCCGAACAGGTAGATCCCGTTCTCGAGCACGAGATAGCCCACCACCTGGGTCAGGGCCTTGGCCCGCGCCGTGAGCACCAGGAGCCCGATGATGACCGCCGCGAGCGAAGCCGGGAGCAGCAGCACGGGGTGAACGCCGGGCACGGGAAGTCGCTGGGCGACCGCCGCCGCGAGCGCCACGGCGACCACGCCGAGCAGCAGCGACGCCACGTAGCCCACCCGGGGCTCGACCTCTCGGCGCACGGCGGCTTCGCGAATCGCCCAGGAGAGGAATCGCGGCAACGCAACGGCTTTGACCAGGATGGTCCCCACGGCGAGTCCCACGGTGTGCACCGACCACGTGGAGCTCAACACCAGTGGGAGCACCCCTAACAACGCTCCTTGCCACGCGACCGCGCGGATGCAGGTCGTCAGCCGCGTGGTCCCCAGCACGACGAAATTCGACAGGATCACGAGCAGCAGCACGGAGTCGGCGACGCGTTCCACGGGACCTAGGCCATGAGAAGGAGGATGACGCCGAGCGACGCGAGCACCGACCCGGCGATGAGGAACTGCGGCACGCGACTCAGGCGCAACCGGGCCATCATCGATTCCACGACGCCGACCAGCACGGCCACCGCCACGAGCCCGAGCGCCAGCAACCCGATGGCGGCCACCGGAGGCAGCTGGGAGCGGGGCGCGAGCACGTCGACGAGCAGCGCGCCGAACAGCGCGACCTTGAGCGCGCTCCCGTAAAGGATGAGGGCGAAGTCGGGGCCGCTGTGATCCAGGACGAGAACTTCGTGAATCATCGTCAGCTCGAGATGCGTCGCGGGGTCATCCACCGGCACGCGAGATCCCTCGGCCAAGAGCACGAGGAACA
>JAEHDT010000103.1 GCA_016880225.1 Gemmatimonadota bacterium
ACGGCGGCCGCGCGGCGCGCCGGCGGCACGATCGCGTAGCGAATCCGGCACACGGGGCCGAGCGGCGCGCCTGCGTCGTCCACCGGGGGTGTCCCGACCACGAGCGGCCGGCGCGCGTGCCGCTCGAGGAAGTCGTCGAGGCGACCCGGGTTCCAGCTCAGCACGATGCGTCGGGCCTCCCGCGCCTCGCCAAGCAGGGTGTCGAGCGCCGCGGCACCGTCACCGGCGAGGAGGTCTTCCGGCCAGGCGAGGAGGAGGGTGGGGACCATTTCGAGCTTGAGCGCCGCGCGTCCGGCCAGGGCCGCGAGGTCCTTCGCCGCGCCGGCAAGAATCGGGACGCTGCTTTCCTTGAGAAGGCGGGTGGTGCGGGCGAGGCCGGTGACCGCATGGACGCGCACGCCGGCGGGGGCGGCGTCGGCCCACTCGGCCGCCGAGGTATCGTCGGCGCAAACGATGAGCGCGGCCGGGCCGAGCAGGTCCCACGCCGGGCGTGCCCGTTCGGGGGCGGGAGGGCACACCAGTACCACCGGGCGGCCGCGCTCCAGCGCGGCCTGCGCATCCGCTAGCGTCACACGATCCTCGGTTGTCAAAGGGCGAGCGTCGGGAGGGATGGTAGCTCGCGGGGGGCTCGAAGGCAACGCCGGCAAGGCCGGCGTGGGAGGGCGGGTGTGCGCGGTTGCGTGGCCTCGCCCAGGCAGGCTATCCTCTCGCGTATGAGTCCACAGCCCGGTCTCTCGCCCAACCTCCAGCACCTCGAAACCTCCGCTACCATCGCCATTTCGCAGGAGGCGAAGCGGCGCAAGGCGGCCGGGGAGGACGTGATTGACCTGGGGGCGGGGGAGCCCGACTTCGCGACGCCCTCGATCCCGGCCGACGCCGGCGTGCGGGCCATCCGCGAGGGCAAGACTCACTACCCCGCCAACGAGGGGATTCTCGAGCTGCGCGCCGCCGCGGCGAAGCACCTCTCGCTCCTGTCCGGCGGCCGGCCCGTGAACGCCGACAACATCGTCGTGTCGAACGGCTCGAAGCAGTCGCTGTTCAACGTGTGTTTCGCGCTGTTCGGGCCGGGCGACGTGGTGGCGATTCCGGCACCCGCGTGGGTGTCGTATCCGCAGATCGTCCACCTGTCCCGCGCCCGGCCGGTGCTCGTCCCGGGCGAGCCCGAGTGGAGCCTCAAGGTCAGCGTGCGCGATCTCGACCGCGTGGTGCCCGGCGCGCGCGGGCTGATCTTGTGCTCACCGTGCAACCCGACGGGAGCGGTGTACACGCACGCCGAGATCAAGGCGATCGCCCAGTGGGCCCGCGACCGCAAAGTGTGGGTGATCGCGGACGAGATCTACCGCCGCATCCACTACGGGACGGGGCCGGCCCCGTCGTTCCTCGATCTCCCCGACGAGATGCTCGAGCGCGTGGTGGTGATCTACGGCGTGAGCAAGGCCTATGCGATGACGGGCTGGCGGATCGGCCTGGCGCTCGCGCCCGGGGCGCTTGCGAAGGCGATGGCGGCGCTGCAGTCGCACACCACCACCGGGGCCAACCACCCCGCCCAGGTGGCCGCGGCCGCCGCCCTCGGGGACGACCGCGTCGAGCAGGACGTATCCCGCATGGTGGCGGAGTTCCGCAAGCGACGCGACGTGGTGGTGGGGCGGTTCCGCCAGGAGCTTCCCGGCGTCGAATTCGTCGAGCCGCTCGGTGCGTTTTACTTCTTCTTCCGCGTGAACTCGTTCGGGGGGATCGGTGGCGCGGAGTTCTGCACCCGGCTCATCACCACCACCGGCGTGGCGCTCGTGCCGGGCGCGGCGTTCGGCGACGACCGGTACGTGCGCCTCTCGTACGCCGCGTCACTCGACAACCTGCAGAAGGCGCTCGATCGGATCATCGGTTTCGCGAAGAAGCTCTCGGATTAGAGCTTCGTCGCGCGCCGGCTCAAGACCTCGACTCCGCCCTCCGTCATCACGCAGTCGTCCTCGATTCTCACTCCGAATTTCCCGGGCTGATAGATGCCCGGTTCGTCGGTGAACACCATGCCGGGCTCGAGCGGCGTGCGGTTGCCTTCGACGAGGTAGGCGGGCTCGTGGCCGTCCATCCCGAGCCCGTGGCCGAGGCGGTGCGTGAAGAACGCGCCGTAGCCCGCGGCGGCGATCACCTGCCGCGCGGCGCGGTCCATCTCCTGGCACGGCGTGCCGGGACGGCCCAGCGCGATCGCCGCCGTCTGGGCGTCGTGCACCACGTTGAACACCTTCACGAACTCGTCCGACGGGTGGTCGCCGAACCAGATCGTGCGGGTGATGTCGGACTCGTAGCCGCCCACCCGGCAGCCGCAGTCGATCAGCACCACCGTCTCGCGTTCGAGCGTGGGACCCGCCGGACCGCCGTGGGGCAGGGCGCTCGAGGGACCGAACTGCACCAACCCCCCGCCCGGCGCGCCGCGCTCGAGCATCGCGCGCGACAGAACTTCCGCGACCTCGGCCTCGGTCGTGCCGACGGCGAGCTGCGCGAACGTCGCGGCCATGGCGTCCTGGGTGATCGCGATCGCCCGCCGGATCAGCGCGATCTCTTCCGGCGCCTTGATGACCCGCAGCCGCTCCGTGACGGGTGCGGCGTCCACGAACTTCCAGCCGGCGAGCGCGGCGGCGAGGCGCAGCGACGTCTGGTACGCGGTGGACGACTCGAGCGCAACCGTCCCGCTCCGCGCTCGCGGCAGGACGCCGCGCAGGGTGTCGCCCACCAGCGCGAACGGGTCGTCCTGCTCTTCCCACCCGTGCAGCTCGGTGATCACGCTGTGCCGCCGGATGCGTTCGACCTCGAACGACGGGCAAACGATGGCCGGCGTGCCCGCGGCGGGGAGGAGCAGCGCAATCAGCCGTTCGCTCCGTCCCGGGTTGTAGCCGGTGAGGTACTCGTAGTTAGTGCTGGGCGTGGCGATCAGGAGGTCGAGCCGGCGCGCCGCGAGCTCGGCCTGGGCGCGCTCGAGGCGGCGCTTGAAGACCTCGGACGAGAGCGAGGGCTCCTGGACGGCGGTCGGTCGCGTCGCTCTGAGCCCCGACCGAGGGTCCGCCCGTCTGCCCGTCCGGCCCAGCGCCGCCATTCCCGCCGCAACGATCACAAAGTCTCGCCGCTCCATCGTGCTAGCCCCTCCCCGAAGTGCGGCCTATATTACCCGCCCCCTGGGAAGCCTGGAAGGTACGGGTCCCGATGCAATTCGAAGCGCGGATCGAGCCGCTCGAGGGCAAGCTCCCCAAGGTCAGCTATCACTGGGACCCGGAGACCGACATCCTCTCGGTGGCCTGCAAGGGCGCGGGCAAGGCCACGGGCCTGAACGGGACCGTAGATCTCGAGGGCGGCGACGGCTCGTTCGTCGTGATCGACGTGGTGGGCGGCTGCCTGCGCGGCGTGGATGTCGTGACGTGGCCCGACGACATCCGCACGCGGGACGACCTCGCCGTCCCCGAGTCGGTGAAGGAGGGGCGCGTGGTGTTTCCGGGCCGCAAGTCGCAGCCCGGGATCGCCGCGGTGGAGGTGGATACGGCGCTCACCGTGGAGAAGAACCAAACGGAGTCGGTGCTGCACATCCGCGTGGGCAGGGCGCGCCCGGTCAGCGCCGTGCGCGTCGCCGACCTGCTGCTCGTCGAGGTGGACAAGACCTCCCGCCTCGCGGGGCTATGGTTCCTGGACGTGCCGCCGTTCCCCAACGTCGAAGCCCCCGCCTAGGCTACTAGTTTCGTAGTTGACAGGCTTCCAGACGCCCCGTAGCTTCAACTATCCCTTTCGTAGCAGAGTCCCATGGACGTGACGTTCACCGAGCGGGAGCTGGACGTGATGGCGATCCTGTGGGAGCTGGGATCCGCCACGGTCACCGAAGTCCGCGACCGCCTGGACGACGACCTCGCCTACACCACCGTGCTCACGGTGCTCCGAACCCTGGAAGCGAAGGGATACGTGGGGCACCGCGAGGAGGGAAAGGCGCACCGCTACATGCCGCTCGTGGCGCGGAACGCCGCGGGGCAGAGCGCGCTGCGCCGCCTGACGGAAAAAGTGTTCGCGGGGTCGCCCGAGCTCCTGCTCACTCAGCTCGTTTCGGGACGAAGGCTTTCGCCCGAGGAGTTGAAGCGGATGCGTCAGCTGCTGGATCAGCGACTGAAGGAGGCGCGCCAATGATCCTCGGGTGGATGATCTACAGCGTGCTGCTCGCCGCGTGCGCCGCGGCGGCGGCGCAGGCGATCGAAGTCGTGGCGCGGGGGCTGGGCCGGTCCACGCGCTGGGTCTGGGCGTTGGCCATCCTCCTGAGCGTCGGGTTGAGCGAGGTCGCCCGCGTCACGCCGCTCGGCATCCTCACGTACCTCCTGCCGCGCGCCGCCACGGCGCCGTGGCTCGCGGCGCCCGCCGCCGCGTTCTTCCAGGCCTATAACCCGCTCGATCGCTGGAATCCGGCGCTCACGGCCGCCCTGTGGGCGTCCTCGGCGCTCGCGGCCGCATGCTTCGCGGTGGCGCTCGCCCGCCTCGTGCGCCGCCGCCGCGGCTGGCGCGCGGGCGTGGTGGACGGGCACGCGGTGCTGGTCTCCGAGTCGGACGGCCCGGCGGTGTTCGGCTTCGGCCGCGGCACCATCGTGCTGCCGCGCTGGGCCCTCGCCGCGGACGGGCGGGTGCGCGAGCTGATGTTGGCGCACGAGCTCGAGCACCAGCGCGCCGGCGATCCACGCCTGCTGCTACTCGCCCTCGGCGCGCTGCTCCTGCAGCCGTGGAATCCGGTGGTGTGGTGGCTGGCGCGGCGGCTGCGGCTGGCGGTGGAGGTGGACTGCGACGCGCGGGTGCTGGAGCGCGGCTCGGACGTGCGGACCTACGGCCTGGTGCTGCTGGAGGCGGGCAGCCGGGCGGCGGGGTGCCGGCTGCCGGTGCCCGCATTGTCGATGCCGCCTTCGTCGCTCGAGGAGCGGCTGCGCGTGATGTGCGAGCGGCGCGCGGGGCAGGCGCGCGGCGGCGCCCTGGCGGTCGTCGCCATCCTGGCGATTGGCGCGGCGGCGTTCCTCCCGGAGCCGAGCGGGCTGCATTGCGCGCTCGAGGCGCTGGGCTTTCCGGCGGGGCAGGTGACGGGAGTGCAGGCGTCGCGGTAACGTGGTTTTTGCTACTAGAAACATAGTTGACAAGTGAAGGAGCGGGTCCTAGGTTCTACTAAATAACTAGTAGAACAAAGGACCCGCTCCCATGTCATGCCTGCTCGTCGCACTCTGGCTCGGCGTCGTCCCACCGCCCCATCCCGCTCGCGCCGCCCGCGCCGCCCGCGCCGCCCGCGCTCCGGCCGCCC
>JAEHDT010000104.1 GCA_016880225.1 Gemmatimonadota bacterium
CTCGTCACCGTCCACGCCGTGGCCCACAAGAGCTGCGGCGCGGTGCGTGAGCGCCTCGTCCGCAATCCGGAGCTGCTGGCGCGCGGCGCCGAGATGACGATGCACAACATCATCGACCAGGCGGTGGACGCGTACTTTCCGCTGGTCGAGCAGTTGAACACCCTCGTGGACACGCTCGAGGAGAGACTCTTTGAGCAGTTCAACGAGGCCCTGATCCATGAGATCTTCAAAGCCAAGCGCGCCGCGTTCTCGTTCCGGCGTCACGTCGGTCCGCTGCGCGAAGTCTTGAACATCCTCACGAACCGCCCCTGCACGTTCATCCGCGCCGAAACCCAGCTCTACTACCGCGACGTCTACGACCACACGATCCGCATCATGGAGTCGCTCGATACCGTGCGCGACTTGCTGGCCGGCGTGCTCGAGACCTACCTGTCGCAGACGTCCAACCGGATGAACAAGGTGATGAAGCAGCTGTCGGTCGTCGCGACGATCGCGCTGCCCCTGATCGTCGTCGGCGGCGTGTACGGGATGAACTTCAGCGAGATGCCGTTCACCCATGCCCCGTTCGGCTTCTACGGGGCGCTGCTCTCGATGGCGGCCGTCTCGGGCGTCATGATGTGGGTATTAAAGAAGAACAAATGGCTCTGAAGCTGAACGTCGAGCAGTGCTCCATCACCACCAAACATCCCTTCGTCATCGCCCGCGGTTCGACGAATGGCTATAAGCGCGCCTGGGTGCGTCTCGTGGACAGCGACGGCGTGGAGGGCTGGGGCGAGGCCGATCCCTCGTCATACTACGGCGAGACCCTCGAGACGGTGCTCGCGGCCTTCACCAAGCTCGCCAAGCACCTGCCGCAAGATCCCTTCGATCTCGAGAACGCCGAAGCGCGCTTCGCGCAGCTGGCGCCACAGCACGCCGCTGCCCGCTCCGCCCTGTCGGCCGCGCTGCACGATCTCGTTGGGAAGCGCGTCGGCCAGCCGCTGTGGCGCATGTGGGGCCTCGACCCGCGCAAGGCACCCCTTTCGTCGTTCACCATCGGGCTCGACACGCCTGAGCGCATGCAGGAAAAGGTGCGTGAAGCGAAGGCGTACCCGATCCTGAAGGTCAAGCTGGGCACGGACAAGGACGAAGAGATCCTCAAGACGATCCGCGAGGCCACCGACAAGCCCGTGCGGGTGGACGCGAACGCCGGATGGACGGTGGCGCGCGCCAAACAGATGATCCCCGTCCTGAAGGAGCGGGGGGTCGAGTTTCTCGAGCAACCCCTGCCGCCCGGTGACCTCGAAGGCCTCGCCGAGGTACACCGGCACGCGCGCAAACACGACCTCCCGGTCGTCGTGGACGAGAGCTGCATCGTGGCCGCCGACATTCCGCGGCTCGCGGGCAAGGTCGATGGGATCAACATCAAGCTCGCCAAGTGCGGCTCGCTGCGTGAAGCGCTGCGCATGATCGCGACGGCGCGGGCCCACGACATGCTCGTGATGGTCGGTTGCATGATCGAGACGTCGCTCGGCATCACCGCCGCAGCCCATTTCACGCCGCTCGTGGACGCCGCCGATTTGGACGGCGCCGCCCTGACCGTCGACGATCCCTTCGTGGGAGCCACCGTCGACGCCGGCGAGATCCGCCTGCCCACCGAGCCGGGCCTCGGCGTCCGGCGGCGATGACAGACTCGGCGCGCTACGCCGAGGTCGTCCTCCCCGTACCAGTCTCCCGCGCCTACACCTACCAGATCCCCGATGCCCTGAGGACCCGCGTGGTCCCCGGAGCGCGCGTCGTCGTGCCGGTGCGGCGGGGGGCGGTGGTGGGGATTGTAAGCGCGGTGAGCGATCAGCTGTCCGCTGTCCGCGATGTCAAGCCGATTTCTGCCGCTCCAGACCCCGAGCCGGCTCTCTCACCTGCATTGCTCCAGCTCGGCCGATGGATCTCCGACTATTACGGCGCGCCACTCGGGCTTGCCCTGCGGGCGATCCTGCCGGGCCCTCTGTGGAGTGTGGCGCACCCCGAAGGCCCCGGCGAGGCCACCGAGCGCGTCCTCGTGCTCACGGGGCGCGTCGAGTCGCTGATCGAACGGGAGCGGGTCTTCAAGCGCTCTCCCAAGCGCCGCGCCGCCTATGAAGCCGTAGAGGCCTTGGGGGGCTCGGCCCCGATCCGCCACCTCACGGGTCAGCTCAAGCTCTCCGGCGGAGTGCTCGACGGGCTCGTGACGCAGGGGTTGGCGCGCATCGATCGCCTGAGCGAGACCCGCGACCCCTTCGCCAACCTCTCTTCTCCACCGCCGGGGTCTCTCACCGCAGATCAGCAGCGTGTCGTGGCCGCGATTCAAAACACGCCCGCTGACACACCCGTCTTGATCCACGGCGTGACAGGATCAGGCAAGACGCTCGTCTACCTGGACTTGCTTCGTGGCGTCGTGGCATCTGGCCGAGGTGCCATCGTGCTCGTCCCCGAGATCGCCCTCACGCCGCAGACCGTGGCGCGGGTACGCGGCGTCTTTGGCGACCAGGTGGCGGTGCTGCATTCGGGCCTTTCGGACGGCGAGCGGGCCGACGCGTGGCGCGCCCTGCGTCGCGGTGAGCGGCGCGTGGCCGTGGGCCCGCGCTCCGCCGTGTTCGCGCCGGTGCAGGAGCTCGGCGCCATCGTCGTGGACGAGGAGCACGACGCGAGCTACAAGCAGGGGTCGGCGCCGCGCTATCATGCGCGCGATGCGGCGATCGAACGGGCTCGGCTCGAAGGAGGAGCCCGCGTGATTCTGGGGAGTGCCACGCCGTCGCTCGAAACCCTGGACTCCGCGGCGCGGGGCACCATCGCCAGCTTCGCGCTCCCCGAGCGCATCGGCGCCCGGCCGCTGCCGGCCGTGGAAGTAATCGATCTGAAAACTGCGCCCAGGGTGCCCGAGGCGGGCGTCATTCCGTGGACAGAGGCGCTTGACGGCGCGGTAGGTGCAGCGTTGAGTCGCGGTGAGCAAGCCATCCTCCTGCTCAATCGCCGTGGTTTCGCGACGTTCGTGCAGTGTCCCGCCTGCGGCGACGTGCGGACGTGCCCCAATTGCGCCATTGCGTTGACGGTTCACCAGACTCCACCCGCGCTTCGCTGTCACTATTGCGGACATGAGCAACCTGTGCCGGAGATCTGCGCGATCTGTGGCCACGCGACGCAGCGGCTGCGCGGGCTCGGCACGCAGCAGCTCGAGCACTTTGTGGCCGCGCGCTTTCCCGCGGCGCGCATTGCCCGGATGGACCTGGACACGACCAGCACCAAGTGGGCGCACCACCGCATTCTCGAGCGCGTCGCGGCCGGCGAGGTCGACATCTTGCTTGGCACGCAGATGATCGCGAAGGGGCTCGACTTCCCGAACGTGACCGTGGTGGGGGTCGTGGATGCCGACACGGGCCTGCATTTCCCCGATTTCCGAGCCGCCGAGCGGACGTTCCAGCTGGTGGCGCAGGTGGCGGGACGGGCGGGGCGGGGACCCAAGGGGGGCCGTGTCTACGTGCAGACCCGATCCCCCGACCACCACGGCATCCGGGCGGCGGCGGCCCACTCCGTGGAGGCGTTCGCTCGAGCGGAGCTGCCGCTGCGCACGCCGCCCAATCCACCCTATCCGCCGTCCGTCGGCTTGGTGCGATTCGTGGCCTCAGGGCGCGATCAGGCGCGCACGGCGGCGATCGCCGAGCGCATCGCGGCCTGGCTGCGCCGCGCGGGCACGGAGCGCCTGGGTGGTGCGCTGACCGTGTTGGGACCCGCGCCGTGCCCGATCACGCGGCTCAAGGGCCTGTGGCGCTGGCACGTGCTGGTCAAGGCAGCCGAGGCACGCGCGCTCGGGCGCGTGGTGCGGGCCTGGCGGGCGAAGTCACACCGCGCGGTGACGGTCGATCGCGATCCGGTTTCGCTCTTGTGAAAGCACTTTCCATCCGGGTATTTTCACCGGCCTGTGAGCCTCCCTCGGTTTCAATACCGACCACCCAACTTCGATGCCCCGCCGCTTTCGGGGGCGCCCGAGGCGCGGTTCGAGCCCGCACCGGCCGACGGGGTTCTCCCCGACGGTTTTTTTTCGACTACGAATCTCCCGACGTACGTGAAGGTGGGAGGCGCCTGGCGCCGTCCGCGCCTGCCGCGCATGGATTGCGTCATCGTTCACCACGCGGAGGGCGATCTGGTCGTGACTGAGCCGCGCCGCCTCAAGAAGGGCGCGCGCATCGCGATCGGCGAGGACGAGGACGGCAGCCAAGGTATCTACGTGCACGGCGAGGGTTTCCTCGGCGGGCGCCACAG
>JAEHDT010000105.1 GCA_016880225.1 Gemmatimonadota bacterium
ACCGCGGAGATCACGGTGCACGACGTCTCCGACCGGCCCCAATACGTCGCGACGGTGTGCCGCGTGACGAGCGGGGGCACGGCGTGCGCGCCCGACTCGATCTACGCGGTCTACTCGACCACGCCGACCTTGAGCAGCACCAGCCCGTTCGCCGGCCGGGCGACGGCGCGCATGGAGAAGCTCATCAACACGTCCAACCCCGCCAACCTGTTCGGCAAGCTGTTCTGGGAGATCGCGACGTCGGCCTCCGGCCTGAGCAGCGACACGCTGCGCGTGGAAGAGGTGCGGGGGCGCACGAGCAATGTGGTGCTGTCGGCGTGCGCCGGCATCACCGTGAAGATCGAGAACTTCGGCCTGGGCGACTCGACCTACACGCGCAACTCCGGGAACTTCACGCACGCCTTCTTCGGCGAGGGCGGGACCATCACGACGGCGTTCGCCCGGGTGATGGCCTATTCGAGCAAGAACGCGCTGGTCCGGCGCGTCGACCCGGCCCCGTGCCTCACGAGCAGCACGACGCGCGACAGCGGCGAGTCCGACATCGACTTCGGCATGTCGCCCGCGGTCAACGTGAGCGACTTCATCAGCAACACCGGCATCCACGTGGCGTCGATCGCCACCAACTTCAACGGCCGCACCAACGTGGTGCGCGCCGACTCGATCTACTACCTCGACGAGTTCCTGCGGCTCAAGGCCACGTCGTGCACCCTGGCGGCCACCGGCAACGTGTGCGTCACCGGCGCGCCCGGCATGGACATGAACTACTTCCACGACTTCTCGCCGGGCGGGGGCTGCACCCCGAACTGCGGCTCGGGCACCAACAAGGACAACCGGCTGCTGTTCGCCGCCCGGCCCGACGGCAACATCGACGTGTTCGACACCTTCGACGGCAGCCACCTGCTCGACGCCACCGGCGCGCCCGTCAGGATCCCGCTGCGCGACCCGATCATCGGGCCGCTGCGAGTGGCGCGCGACGCGGGCGGCCAACTGTTGTTCGGCATCACGTCGAAGGGTCTCGTGATGGTGCGGCTGCCGAGCTTCACGAACCCGAACCCGACGCCGCGGCGTTGATGCGATGTGAAGTGTCGTCGCGCGCGGCAGCATCGCGAGCCCGGCCCGGAGTCGGGCTCGCGTGCTAATATGAGGGGCGTGTGGAGGTTAGAGCGGTTGGCGAGGTCCTGGAGGGAGGTACCGTAGCGCGATGTTCCGGTTCACCACGGCGGGCGAGTCGCACGGGCGCGGGCTGGTGGCGGTGCTCGAGGGCATCCCCGCCGGGCTGCCCCTCGCCGCCGAGCGCGTCAACGCGGAGCTGAAGCGGCGCATGGGCGGCTACGGCCGCGGCGCCCGCATGAAGATCGAAGCCGATCAGATCGAATGGCTCGCGGGGGTGCGCGCCGGCGAGACGCTCGGCTCCCCCATCGCCATGCTGGTGTGGAACCGCGACTGGGAGCACTGGCGTGACGTCATGGCCCCGGAGGCGGACGCCCCCGGCGGCGACGGCGAACAGCGGCGCCAGATGACGCGGCCGCGGCCCGAGCACGCCGACCTCGCTGGCTCGCTCAAGTACGACCGCCAGGACGCGCGCGACATCCTGGAGCGGGCGAGCGCGCGGGAGACGGTGGCGCGCGTGGCGTGCGGCGCGGTCTGCAAGGTGCTGCTCGAGCAGTTCGGGGTCGAGATCGGCTCCCACGTGGCGGAGCTCGGCGGGGTCACCGCGAAGCACCACGCGCCACTTCCCACGCCTCTGAATCAGGCGGCGGACGCCAGTCCGGTGCGGTGCCTGGACCCGGAGGCCGAGCGCGAGATGATCGCGCGCATCGACGCCGCCAAGGCGGCGGGCGATACGCTCGGCGGCGTGGTCGAGGTGGTGGCGCTCGGCGTGCCGGTGGGCCTGGGCTCGCACGTCTCGTGGGACGCGAAGCTGGACGGGCGGCTGGCGCAGGCGCTGATGTCCATCCCCGCGGTGAAGGGGGTGGAGCTGGGGCTCGGCTTCGAGGCGGCGCGCCGCAAGGGGTCCGAGGTGCACGACGAGATCCTGCCGGGTCTCGCCCGCGCCACGAACCGCGCCGGCGGCACCGAGGGCGGCATGACCACCGGCGAGCCGCTCATGGCGCGGGTTGCGATGAAGCCGATCTCGACGCTGATGTCCCCGCTGCGCACGGTGGACTTGAAGACCGGGAGCCCGGCGCAGGCGCAGTCGGAGCGGTCGGATGTGACCGCCGTGCCCGCCATGGGGGTGATCGCCGAGGCGATGGTGGCGCTGGTGCTCGCGCAGGCGCTGCTCGAGAAGTTCGGCGGCGACGCGCTGAACGAGACCAAGCGGAACTTCACGGGGTATGTCGCACAGGTGCGGGCCCGCACCCCGAAGGGTGCAGCGTCGTGAGGCGGCACGTCGTGCTTGTCGGGCTCCCGGGCTCGGGCAAGACGGCGGTGGGCAGGCTGGTGGCGGAGCAGCTGCATGCGGGGTTCGTCGACATCGACGCGATCGTCGAGCGGCGCGAAGGGCGGCCGATCGTCTCGATCTTCGCGGAGAAAGGCGAAGCGGCGTTCCGCGACATGGAGCGCAAGGAAATGGAGACCGCGCTCGGCAACGCGCCCGCGGTGATCGCGCCGGGTGGCGGCTGGGGGGCGCAACCGGGCGCGATCGACGGCGCCAAGGCGCACGCATTGGTGATCTACCTGCGGACCCGCCCCGAGACCGCGACGCAGCGCGCGGCGCCCGAGGGAACCCGCCCGTTGTTAATGGGTGGAGATCCGGTGGCGCGGATGCGCGAGCTGCAGAAGGAGCGCGAGCCGTTGTACAGCGCCGCGCATGCGGCGGTGGACACCGATCGCAAAACACCGCCGCAAATCGCGAGTGAGGTCGTCAGGCTTGCGCAATCGAGTGCCGGATGGTAAAGATGCCCTCTCCGTCGTTTGACGAAGGATTGACGCGTGGCTGCTAAGAAGACCGATGTGAAGGATGTGAAGGTGGCGAAGCCGAAACGGGGGCGCGCCAAGACGGACGCACCCGCGGCCGTGGGGAAGGGTGCGCTCGTGATCGTCGAGTCGCCCACCAAGGCGAAGACGATCGGCAAGTACCTGGGCTCGGGCTATACCGTAAAGGCGACGGTGGGACACCTGCGCGACCTGCCGCAGCGCAAGCTCGGCGTGGACGTGGAGCACGGCTTCACCCCCGAGTACGTCACGATCAAGGAGAAGGCGAAGACCCTCGCCGAGATCAAGAAGGCGGCGAAGGCGTCGGAGCGCGTGCTGCTCGCCACCGACCCGGACCGCGAGGGCGAGGCCATCGCCTGGCACGTGGCGAGCCAGCTCGGGAACGGCGGAAAAGTGCGGCGGGTGCTGTTCCACGAGATCACCAAGGACGCGGTGGCCCACGCCCTCGCGCACCCGCTCGACATCGACCAGCGCAAGGTGGACGCCCAGCAGGCGCGCCGCGTGCTCGACCGGCTGGTGGGCTACAAGACGTCGCCGCTCCTCTGGAAGAGCATCAAGACCGGCCTCTCGGCGGGCCGGGTGCAGACCGTCGCCCTGCGGCTGATTTGCGAGCGCGAAGAAGAGATCCGCAAGTTCGTGCCCCAGGAGTACTGGACCGTCGAGGCCGACCTCGAGAAGGACGGCCAGGCGTTCCAGGCGCGGCTGCACAAGCTCGACGGCAAGAAGCCGGAGATCAAGGACGAGAAGACGGCGCGGGGCATCGTCGAGGACGCGCGCAAGATCCCGTTCACGGTCAGCGCGGTCGAGAAGGGCGAGCGGCGCCGGCCCGCCCCGCCGCCGTTCCGCACCAGCACGCTGCAGCAGGAAGCGGCGAAGCAGCTGGGCTTCTCGGCGGCGGTCACCATGCGCCTCGCGCAGCAGCTGTACGAAGGCATCGAGGTCGGGGAAGAAGGCCCGGTCGGTCTGATCACGTACATGCGCACCGACTCGGTGCGCGTCGCCGATTCGGCCATCGGGCAGGCGCGGGACTACATCGCCAAGGAATACGGCAAGCGCTACCTGCCCGCCGAGCCGGTCGTGCACAAAGGGGGCAAGAGCAACGCGCGCGTGCAGGACGCCCACGAGGCGATCCGCCCCACCGACGTGCTGCGGCGCCCCGACGACCTGAAGCGGCACCTCGACTCGCGCCAGTTCAAGCTGTATCAGCTCATCTGGCGGCGCTTCGTGGCGTCGCAGATGACGCCCGCCGTGTTCGAGACCACCAAGGTGGACTTCGATCTGGGCCGGTTTGTGTTCCGGGCCACCGGCTCGCGGGTGCTGTTCGACGGCTACCACGTGCTGTACCACGAGGCGCACGAGCCCGAAGAGGGCAAGACCCTCGACGACCTGCCCCCGATTCCGGCGCTCGCCCGGGGCGACGTCGTGACCGTCAAGCAGATCACGCCCAACCAGCACTTCACCGAGCCGCCGCCGCGCTTCAGCGAGGCGAGCCTGGTGAAGGAGCTGGAGCGGCTCGGGATCGGCCGCCCCTCCACGTACGCGGCCATCATCTCGACGCTGAAGACGCGCTGGTACGCCACCGCCAAGGACCGGCGCTTCGCGCCGACGCCGCTCGGCGAGACGGTCTGGCAGGTGATGAAGCGCTCCTTCCCCGCCGTCTTCGAGGTCGGCTTCACGGCGCAGATGGAGGACGAGCTCGACAAGGTGGAGGAAGGCGACCTCGCGTGGCAGCAGGTGCTGGGC
>JAEHDT010000106.1 GCA_016880225.1 Gemmatimonadota bacterium
ACGTCGTGGGTGATCTGTTCGTGTCCACCCGCCCCAGCGTGCACGACGCCTGGTCCGAGCCGCAGAACCTCGGCGCACCGGTGAACACCGCCGTGGACGAGATCAGCGCACGGCTCTCGCAAGATGGCCGCACTCTGTTGATCACGTCCGCTCGCCCGGGCGGCCTGGGTGGAACACTGTTCGGCTTCGATATCTGGATGTCCACCCGTACGCCGAGCGGGCGCTAGCCAAGACGTCGACGACGGCCACCATCACGTGACTCTGATGGTGGCCGTCCCCCTGCGCACGGCACGCTCGAACGCTCATCCCCGCAACAGATTGCTTATCGCCCTCGCCGAGCGTACGCTTACACTGTCGCCGGACCAGACAGGACCACACGGTGCCGGTGACGGCCAAGCTGTCCAGGAAGTTCGACGAGAGGTTCGGGGACGAACTCACCAACGAGCTCGTGGACTGGTTCAATCAGGTGGATGCGACGTATCGATCCGAGCTGCGTGAGCTCAACGAGCTGAACTTCGCCCGCTTCGAGGCAAAGCTGGACCAGCTTCGAGCAGAATTGCGAGCCGAGTTCCAGACCGGCCTCGCGTCGCTCGAAGGACGGCTCCTTGCCCGCATCGGCATCCTCGAGGGACGCTTCGGCACCCTGGAGGGCCGGCTCGTGCGCTGGATGTTCCTCTTCTGGGCCGCGAGCCTGGGCACGATGTTGGCGCTGCGATAGGTCGCTCCTACCCCGCCACCGCCACACACTCGATCTCCACCCGCGCGCCCAGCGCGAGCCCGCTCCCGGCCACCGTGGAGCGCGCCGGTGGATCCTTCGGGAAGTACGTCGCGTACACCGCGTTCATCGCCGCGTAGTCCTTGATATCGGCGAGAAACACCGTGCACTTCACCGCCCGGTCGAGTGAGCTGCCGGCCGCTGCGAGCACGGCCTTCACGTTCTCGAGCGCCTGGCGGGTCTGACCGGCAATACCCGTGTCGGCGAGCTGCCGCGTGCCCGGCACGTTCCCGATCTGGCCCGAGAGGAACAGCAGGTTCCCGACGCGGACCGCGGAAGAAAACGGCAGGCCGCGCACCTCACCGGGGCCATGCAGCACGTGACGGTCCTGCCCGGCGAGCGGCGCGGCGACGAGAGCGAGAGCGACGACGACGACGGTCCTCATACTTGCCTCCGTAGACGAGCCGTGACGATCGGCCAGGCGAGCACGAGCCCCAATCCGCCTGCGGCGCTCACGAGGAACGCCGTGCCCGCCCCGTACCGCTGGAACACTGCACCCAACCCCACACCTCCCACCAGCGCCGCGAATCCCGTGATGCCGTGGTAGTACCCGAACCCGCTCCCCTGCCGCTCGCCGGCGACCCGCGCGACCAGCGCCCGCTCCGGGCTCTCCGTGAGTCCCGCGACCAGTCCGAGCGCCAGGAACAGCCCCCACGCCGCGGCCGCCGAGCCGGCGCGCGCCATCCCTGCCGCCAGCGCCGCATAGACGAGCCACCCCACCCACATCGTCCGCGCCGGCCCGAGCCGGTCGCTCGCCTCACCCCCGACGAAGCTCGACGAGGAGCGCACCACGTGCACCGCGGCCCAAAGGAGCGGGACGACCGCCACCGGCACGCCCAGCTCCTGAGACCGCAGGATGATCAGCGTGTCGGGCATGCGGAGGAGATAGAAGAACGAGATCGCGAAGAGAGCGGGCGGAAGAGGGCGGTAGAAGGCGGCAGAAGGCGGTGGCGGTCCGGGGGACTCGGCTCCCTCTACCCTTCGCTGCCGTCCTCTACCGTCCTTTACCGCCCACACTGCGAGAGCCAGCACGACCACGCCGGGCACGATGCTCGCCCCGATCACCGCTCGCACGTTCGCGCTCCCGGATGCGAGCAGCCACCAGGCGAGGATCGGCCCCAGCACCGCCCCGGCGTGGTCCATGCCGCGCTGCAGCCCGAAGGCGCGCCCCCGCAGGCTCGCCGGCGTCACGTCGGCGATCAGCGCGTCGCGCGGCGGCGTGCGCAGCCCCTTCCCCAGCCGGTCCACCACCCGCAGGCCGATCACCTGCCACGCCGCCCCCGTCACGGCGATGACGGGCCGCACGACCACCGCGACGAAGTAGCCCACCACGATCAGCGGCCCGCGCGATCGCTGCCGGTCGGCCAGCCGCCCGGAGCCGAGCTTCACGAACGCCGCGGCGAACTCCGCCGCTCCGTCGAGCGCGCCCAGCGCCTGCGGCCCGCCGCCCAGGACGCCCGTCACGAAGGCAGGGAGCAGCGGGTAGATCATGTCGCTCGCGAAGTCGTTCAGGAGCGAGACCCAGCCGAACAGCTTCGCTTGCCGTGGCAGCCGCGGCGCCGGCGCGCCGCCGCTACTCATTCAGGCCGAGGCCCCAGCGGATCAGCGTGACGGGAAGGCCGCCGTAGCGCAGCATGGCGTCGTGGAACTCGCGCAGCGTGAACCGCGCGCCCCGTGCGGCGCGGAAGTCGTCGCGCAGCGCCAGGATCTCGCGCCGTCCCACCGCATAGCACAGCGGCTGGGCGGGCTCGGCGCAGTACCGGCGCACCTCCGCCTCGGCGTTGGCGCGGTCCACCCGCAGCTGCGTCACCAGGTGGTCCACCGCCTGCTCGAACGTCATGCCGCGCGTGTGCAGGCCCACGTCCAGCAGGATCCGCTCCGCGCGCCACAGGAGGTGCACCCGCTGGAAGAACTGCTCCTCCTCGGAGCGGTAGAATCCCTGCTCGCCCATCATGTCTTCGCAGTACAGCGCCCAACCCTCGACCGTCAGCGGCGTCCACACGTTCTTGCGGGTGTCCGAGGGTTGCTGTTGCGCGTGCACGAGCTGCAGGTGGTGCCCGGGATAGCCCTCGTGCAGCGCCGTGGCGGCGAGCTCGTGCTGGCAATGGTCGCGCAGGATCCGCTCCTGCTCCTTGGGCGGCAGCCCCGGGTCGGGCACCGTGACGTAGAACCAGCCGGTGCGGTCGCTGGAGTACGCCCCCGGGCTGTCGTAGGCCGCGAACGGAATGACGGGCCGCATGAACGCGGGCGTCGGCACCACGTCGAGCGGCGCGTCGGGAATCGGCGCCAGACCCCGCGCCGCGACGAAGTCGCGCGCCCGCGCCATCTCGCGCGCGTAGGCGTCGACCAGCGCCGTCGCCGGTGGATGGTCCGCGCGCAACCGCTCGGCCACGTCCTGCCAGCGCTTCCCGCCGTTCAGGCGGACCGCCCGGCGGCCGAGATCCGCCTCGACTTCCTCCTTGAGGTGGTGCCCGTAGCGCCACAGCTCGGGCGCGGTGTCGCGCAGGGCGTGCTCGTAGTGCAGGTGGAAGTTGAAGTCGTCCTCGCCGAGCGCGAAGTCGTCGGAAGCGGTGTCGAGCCAGCGGTCGAGATCCAGCCCGAACGCCGCCAGCGCCGCGGCGGCCTTGTCTGCCGCGGCCGCGACGCGCTCGCCCCGCCCCACCCCGACCTCGCGTACGAGCGACAGGCCCCCCGCGCTGATGCGCAACGCCGTCTCCACGAACACCCGTACCGGCGCGACCACGGTGGCGCGCGCGTCGTCGAGCAGCGCCGGCACGTCCTCGAGGCGCGCCGCCAGGGCGACGGCCTTCTCCTCGGGGCTCCGGTCGCCCCGGCCGAGCAGGAAGTGCAGGCCACCGAGCAGGTGCGACAACCAGAACCCGGGGTTCTTCGCCTGGGGCCGCTCGCCCTCGAAGCGCCGTAGCGTCACCCGGATCTCGTTCAGGAGCGCGGTGCGGTCGATTTCGTCTTCCAGCCCGCGGGCGGGGGTCTCTTCCAGAGCGGCGGAGAGGGCCTTGAGGGCGGCGAGGTGCGGGGCGAGCGCGCCCGGACTGAAGCGCCCGTAGCGGTCGTCGTAAGCCTTCACTCCCGCCTGCGTCGCGGCGACGGGATCGAGATGCCACCGCAGATCGAAGTAGGATCGCTCGATCTCGCGGAACGTCGCTACCGCCATGCCGCCTGCTTGAGCAACCGGTGACACTCTTCGTCGGAGAGGACGCGGTCGGTCCGCTTCGCCGCCTCGAACAGCGCCCGGCACGCCGCCTCGTCCTCGGGGTCGTAGCCGTGCGCTTCGAGCCAGTACTTGACGTTCGAGAGGCCCGACACGGGCGAGATCTCGATCTTCTGCTCGAGCCCGAACTCCTGCGCCGGCACCGAGCTGTACACCCGGTCGGCGAGCCAGGCGTGGCCCTTCTTCTTCGCCTTGATGATCGCGGCGGCGTGCACCCCCGTGCCGGTGCGGAACGCGTCTTCACCCATCACCGG
>JAEHDT010000107.1 GCA_016880225.1 Gemmatimonadota bacterium
CCCTCGCCCCGGGTGGTGCGGTACAGCGCGCGCACGTCCGCCGACCCGTCGAAGCGCGGACCGTAGCGGGCGCCGTCGTAGCGGGCCAGGTTGGACGACGCCTCGGCCGGAGCGATGATGTAGTAGGTGGCGACCGCATACGGCGTGTGCGGCAGCGAAACGTCGCGCACCGCCGCGCCCTGCTCCTTGAACAGTCGGATGGCGCGGTCGCAGGCGCGTCGCACCGCGGGGTCCAGGTCTGCCGGAAAGTATTCCTTGGGAATGCCGATGACGAAGCCCTGGAGCGATTCGGGAACGGTGGGCAGACGCAGCGGATCGCGATCCTCGCACGTCGAGTCCCTCGGGTCGCGCCCACTGATCACGGAGAACACGCGGGCGGCGTCGTGCACGCTCCGCCCCAGCACGCCGATCTGATCGAGCGACGAGCCGAACGCGACCAGACCGTAGCGCGACACCCGCCCGTAGGTGGGCTTGATCCCGACCACGCCGCACAGCGAGGCCGGCTGGCGCACCGACCCACCCGTCTCGGAGCCGAGCGCCGCGGGCACGGCGCCGGCGGCCACGAGCGCCGCCGATCCGCCCGACGAGCCGCCGGGGACCCGGGTGCGATCGAACGGGTGGAGCGAGCGCCCGAAGGCCGAGTGCTCGGTGGACGAGCCCATCCCGAATTCGTCGCAGTTGGTCTTGCCGGCGATCAGGGCGCCCGCGGCCCTGAGCTTCGCGACGGCGGTGGCGTCGTACGGCGAGCGGTACCCTTCCAAGATCTTCGAGCCGCAGCTGGTCGTGTATTCCAGCGTGCAGATGTTGTCCTTCACCGCCACGGGCATGCCGTACAGCACGCCCGACGGGTGCGCCGCCTGCGCCTGGGCCACGAGCGCCTTGCGGAGATCCTTCACCGGCGTGAGGCACGCGTTCAGGCGCTTCGCCTTGACGATGCGGTCGGCCGCCGCCTTGGCGGCCGCCAGGGCTTCGCTCGCGTCGCTCACAGCTCCGGCTCCTCGAACTGCCCCAGCTTGGGCACGAGGAACAAGCCGTCCTTGAACGCGGGGGCGAGCTTGGCCGGTCCGAACGCGAGCGGCGCCGGCTTCACCTCGTCGGGGCGGAACCGCGCCGCGTCGGGCCCGGGCACGAACGGCTTGACGCCTTCGCTCGCCGGCACTGCGTCGATCTGCGCGACGTATTCGAGGATCCGAGACATCTGCTCCACCAGGACGGGCAGCACGTCGTCGCTCACGTCGAGCTCGGCGAGCCGTGCGATCTTCCGGACGTCGTCAGGCGTCACGCTCATGCACTCTCCCACTCCCGCTCGAGCGCCGCGTAGGCCACGAGCAGCTGCTTGGTTCCGATCTCCGGATCGTCGAAGGCCACCGTCACCTTGAGCTCGCGGCCAGAGCCCACGACGGCGCGCACCACGCCGCTCCCGAACTTGCGGTGCCGCACGCGCTCCCCGGTCACGTAACGCGGCGCGTCCTGCGACACCTCGACGTCCCAATCGACCGCCGCCGGCGGCGCCGCGCGGCGCGACCGAGCGCCCGCGACCCCGCGCGCGGCGCGGTCCCACGAGGGTGTGGTCGCACGCTCCTCCACTACCCCCGCCGGGACGGCCTCGAGAAACCGCGACGGCTCCGACAGCTCGAGCCGCCCGTTGCGGTAGCGCGTGCGGGCCCATGAGAGATACAGTTTTTCGCGCGCGCGCGTGAGCCCCACGTAGCACAAGCGACGCTCCTCCTCGAGCCCCCCCGGCTCGCCCGCCGCCCGCGCCAGCGGGAACAGACCGTCCTCGAGCCCGGCGAGCGTCACCACCGGCCACTCGAGTCCCTTGGCCATGTGCACCGTCATGAGCGTCACCCCGGTCGGGTCGCCGCTCCCCTGGTCGGCGGAGGTGACCAGGGCGGCCTGCGTGAGGTAGCGCTCGACCAGCGTGCTCCCTTTCACGGCGTCCCCCGCCCCGTCGTCACGGTCCTCGTCCGGCTCCACCGTCTCCGCCCATTCCGCCGCGCCGGCGATCAGCTCCTGCACGTTGTCCAGCCGCTCGATCCCCTCAGGCCCCTCGTCGGCGAGGTACTGGGCGTAGCCGACCGCCGCGATCGCCCGCTCGAGCACGGTCGCGGGATCGGCCTGGGCGTATCCTGCCCGCAGATCATCGACGGTCCGGGCGAGTGCGGTAAACGCCTGCCGCACGTTGGGCCGGAGGTCCGGGAGGCGTTCCGCGGCGCGGGCCGCCTCGAGGAGCGGCATCCGCCACTGGGCCGCCGCGCGTACCAGCTGCGCGAACGAGGCGTCGCCGATCCCGCGGCGCGGCACGTTCACGATCCGGGCGAACGCCTCGTCGTCGGCGGGGTTGGCCACGAGCCGCAGGTACGCGAGCACATCCTTCACCTCGCGACGCTCGTAGAAGCTCACCGCCCCGACCAGCCGATATGGAATGCCCCGGAAGCGAAACGCCTCCTCGAGCGGGCGCGACTGCGCGTTGGTGCGGTACAGGATCGCCATGCCGTCGTAGGGCACGCCGCCGTCGGCCACCCGGCGGGCCAGCTCGCCGGCGAGCCACTCCGCCTCATCGCGCTCGTCCGCGGCGGTGAGCAGCGTCACCGGCTCGCCGCCCTGCTGCGCCGTGAACAGCGTCTTCCCGAGCCGGCGCGCATTCTCAGCGATCACGCCGTTGGCGGCGTCGAGAATCACTTGCGTGGAGCGATAGTTCTGTTCCAGCTTGATGAGCGTGGCGCCCGGGAAGTCCTGCTGGAACGACAGCATATGCCGCACATCGGCGCCCCGCCACCCGTAGATCGCCTGGTCGTCGTCCCCCACCACACAGAGATTCCGGTGCCCGCCGGCGAGCTGCTTCACCAGCCGGTATTGGGCGGCGTTGGTGTCCTGGAACTCGTCCACCAGCACGTGATCGAAGCGGCGCTGCCAGTAGCCGAGGCGCTCGGGATGCTCAGCGAACAGCGTGAGCGGCAACAGCAGCAGGTCGTCGAAGTCCATGGCGTTGGCCTGCCGCAACGCGGGACCCAACACCGCGTAGATGTCGGCCGCCACGCGCTCGAGCGGCCCTTCGGCGCTCGCCCCCAGCTCCTCGGGCAGGAGCATCCGGTTCTTCGCGCCCGAGATGATCGCGTGAAGGGCGCGCGGGGGATTGGCTTTGGGTGAGAGCCCGCGCTGCTCCAGCAATCGCTTGATGAACGACTCGGAGTCGTCCTGGTCGTAGATCGTGAAGTTGGGTCCGAATCCGAGCAGCGGAGCCTCACGCCGCAGCAGGCGCGCGGACAGCGCATGAAACGTTCCGATCCACAGACCGCGCGGATCGGCGCCCAGCAGTGCGGCCACCCGCGTGCGCATCTCACCGGCGGCCTTGTTCGTGAACGTCACGGCGAAGATGCGGGTCGGCGCCACGCCGCGCTCCCGAATGAGGTGCGCGACGCGCGCAGTGAGCACCCGGGTCTTCCCCGAGCCGGCACCCGCGAGCACGAGCAACGGCCCCCCCGGGTGGCGCACCGCGGCATCCTGTGCCGGGTTCAGCGGGAGGGTCACGCCGGGCTCACGAGCGGGAACTCCAACACGAACTCGGCGCCCTCGGTCCCCGCCTGGTTCGGCGCCGGCCGGTACACCAGCCGGCCGCCGTGCTGTTGCTCGACGATGCGGCGGGCCAGGGCGAGACCGATGCCCCACCCGCCCGGCTTGGTCGACACCCCCGGCTCGAACAACTGGGCCCGGACGTCGAGCGGCACGCCCGGCCCGTCGTCGCGAACGCTCACCCGGGCGGTGCGCGGCGCGGCTTCCACGGTCACGTCGATCCGGCCGCCCCGCCCCGAAAGCGCATCGATTGCGTTCTTGATCACGGCTTCGAGCGCCCATTCGAGCAACACCGGATCCCCGAGCGCCGTGGGACCCGCGCCCGTGGCGCGCAAGGTGAGCGTCACCGGGCTCGCGAGCGTCGGCAGCCGCGGCCGGAAGTAGCTCACCACGCGCTCGGCCAGAGCGCCCAGGCCCACGGGCTCCCGGCGCGCCGGGCGGCCGATGCGCTCGAACCGCTTGGCCACCCGCTCGAGGCGCTCCGCATCGGCCTGAAGATGATCGGCCAGCTCCGCTCCCGTGGTACCCGGGTTTTCCCGGAGGTAGGCAATCCATCCCGTCAGGCTCATGAGCGGCGTGCCGAGTTGGTGCGCCGATTCCCGCGCCATCGCCACCCACAGCCGGTCGCGCGCGGCGGCCACCTGCGAGCGGTAGGCCCAGGCGGCGAGCACCGCGAGGCACAGCAGCACCGCGCCTTCCAGCGCGGCGATCCCCGCGAACCGCCGGGCCGCGGGACCGGCCCCGAAGTGGATCGTGCCCACGCCGGGTTGCACCAGCGGGGCGTTCTCGACGTCCAGCTCCGCGATCCATGCCCGCAGCCGCGCGGTGTCGGTGCCGACCGTGGGCGGCGCGTTGTCGAGCGCCGTGATGTGACCGGCCGTGTCGGTCACCACGATGGCGATGCTGAGCGAGCGGACCTGGCGGGCGAGGTCGAGCAGCGCGTCGGTGGCGGCGTCGGGGCCAGGATCGTTCAGCCCGGCGAACACGCGGCCCAGCAGCATGCTCGTCTGGCGCGCATCGTCCCGCAGGTGGCGCGCCACCACCCACGCGTACCCGACCGTGATCGCGCCGAGCAGGAGCGCCAGGCCCACCACGGCGGGCGGGCCCGCGCGGCGCAGCGCCGCGTTACGCGGCACCGGAGGGCGGCGGCGCGAGCCGCTCCGCCCCGACGTACGGGACGAGGGCCCGGGGGACGGTCACGGCGCCGTCGGCCTGCTGATGGGTCTCGAGCAGGGCAGCGATCGTGCGCGGCAGCGCGACGCCCGACGCGTTGAGCGTGTGGACGAGCTCCGGCTTGGCGCCCGGGCCGGCCCGGAAGCGGATGTTGGCGCGCCGCGCCTGGAAGTCGGTGAAGGTGCTCGAGCTCGACACTTCGAGCCACTGCCCCACGCCCGGTGCCCAGACCTCGAGGTCGTACGTCTTGGCGCTCGCGAACCCCACGTCACCGGCTGCCAGCAGGACGACCCGATAAGGCAGCTCCAGGCGTTGCAACACCTCTTCGGCGTGCCCGGTCATCCGCTCGTGCTCCGCGGGGGAGTCGCTCGGGCGGGCGAAGCGCACGAGCTCGACCTTGTCGAACTGATGTACCCTCAGCAGGCCGCGCGTGTCCTTCCCCGCAGCGCCGGCTTCGCGCCGGAAGCAGGGAGTGTACGCCGTGTAGCCGATTGGCAACCGGGCACCGTCGAGGATCTCATCCGAGTGCAGGTTGGTGACCGGGACCTCCGCCGTAGGAACCAGGAAGAGGTCGTCCGGCGTGGTCCTGTACGCGTCATCTTCGAACTTCGGGACCTGGCCCGTGCCCTGCATCGTGTCGCGCTTCACGACGAACGGCGGCTCGACCTCGACGTAGCCGTGCTCGCGCGTGTGCAGGTCGAGCATGAAGTTGATCAGTCCGCGCGCCAACTTCGCGCCCATACCGACGAATACGGGGAACCCCGAGCCCGTCACCTTGGAGCCGCGCTCCAGGTCGAGGATGCCGAGACTCGTCCCGATCTCCCAGTGCGGCCTCCCGCGCCGCGGATCCGGCTCGCCCCACGTCCGCACGATGCGGTTGTGCGAGGCATCGCCGTCGGGGAGCTCGGGGAGGGGCAGATTCGGCACGTACAGGAGCTTCGATTCGACGTCGGCTTCGACAGACTTGAGCTGCGTCTCGAGCGCACCGATCTGGTTCCCGAGCTCACGCCGCTTGGCGGTGGTCGCCGCGGGCAATCCGCCCTCCGCCTTCACCTGCGCGGCATCCATCCGTGCCGCTTCGTTTCGTTCGGCCTTCAGCTGATCGAGCTGGCCCGTGAGCGCGCGGCGCCGCATGTCGAGCGCCTCGAGCTCATCGAGCAGCCGCGTGAGCCCGGGGTCGCCGCGGCGGGCGAGCGCGGCCCGCACCTGCTGGGGCGAGGCGCGCAGCAGCTTGAGATCGATCACGCAGCTACTGCTTCGGGAGACCGGGCTCGAGGCCGCGGTACCCGCAATTCTGATCGACGAGGATCTCGAAATCGAGGCGCCGCGCCGTCGAGTCCACGCCCAGCACCCGCAGCTTGGCGTACAGCGACACCGTCACCCCGAACAAACACGTGGTGGGACGGGAGCGCACCAGCAGCACGGTCCCGGTATCGAGCGCGATCGGCTTGTCGAAGACGTAATTCCCGGTGGGCGCCAGCTTGATCGCGTCGAATGCCGTAGCACTGCGCTGCAACCCGGACAACACGCCCAGGTGTATCGCTCCCGTGGGAAACAGCGCCGGCTCGCCCAGCGAATCGAAATCGAACGCAAAATCGAGCGCCGTGGTCTGATCGGTGCGCACGAGCTGCGCGCCTTCGAGCGAGTACGCCGACGGCAGGGAGATGTCGGTACCGCGCAGCGCGTACAGCGACACGGTGTCGACCACGTTGTCGATGCTCGCGGCCGGCAGCCCGGTGGCGTTGCCACACGCGAAAACGAGCGAGGCGACCACGCCGACCGCGGGGACGGTGAGCAGGGTGAGTGCGCGACGGGCAGGCATGCGGTGCGGGGAAGATACCGCGCCGCGTCCAAGTGGGTCAACCCACGGTGGCTGCTTGACTTCGCTAGTTCCCATTCCTAGCTTGGCCGCCGTATGGCGACGATCCGGGAAGTGGTCGAGGCGCTGAGCCGCCGCAGCGGCGTGGACGCCGTGGTGGTGGTCGGCCGCGACGGCTTGCCGATCGACTCGCGCACCGCCGACGGCGTGGACGCCGAGAACGTCGCCGCGCTGTTGCCGTCGGTGATCAACGGCGTGACCCAGTTGGGCCAGGCGGGCGGGCGCGGCGAATTCGGCACCGGCGTGCTCGAGTTCGGCTCCGGGCTCGCCGTCGTCTCGGTGCTCAACGCCGAAGCGCTGCTCGTCGTCCTGGTTCGTCCGTCCACGAACGTTGGCGCGCTGCTGTACGATTTGCGCCGCCACCGCTCGGCGATCGCCGGCCTCCTCTGAGCGGGAGGCGCCCTCTTGTCGCCTCCGCAGAGGCACCTCCTCGTCGTCGATGACGAGCCCCATATCGGGTTGCTGCTGCGCCCGCACCTCGAGCGCCTCGGCTACCGCGTGAGTCTCGCCCGCACGCTCGCCGAGGCGCGCGGCGCCCTGGGCGATCGCACGGCGCCGCTCGACGCCATGCTCTTGGATCTGCATCTCCCCGACGGCTCCGGCCTCGATCTGCTGCACGAGCTGCGGGCCCGCAAGGCCACGCGCGAATTCCCGGTCATCGTGCTCACGGCAGAAGGCGAGGAGCGCGTGCTCGAAGAGGCCGAACGGCTCGGAGCCGAACTCCTGACCAAGCCGTTCAGCCCGACCAAGCTCACCGCGCGCGTCGCCGCGCTCTTGGGCGACGCCCCCACCGTACCGCCGGACATCCGATGAGCATCTGGGCGGCGATCCTGGCGGGCGGTTCGGGGACGAGATTCTGGCCGCTCTCGACGCCCGAGCGGCCCAAGCAGCTGCTGCCGCTCGCCGGCGACCGGCCCTTGCTGGTACAGGCGGTGGAGCGACTCGACGGACTGGTCCCTCCCGAGCGCATCCTCGTGCTGACCGGCCCCTTCCTCGTGGACCAGGTGGCGCGGGTCGTCCCCCAGATTCCGCGGCCCCAGATCTTCGCGGAGCCGCGCGCCGCGTCCACCGCGCCGGCGCTCGCGTGGGCGGCGCACTGGATCTCCCAGCGCGACCCCGGGGGACAGATGCTGTCGCTGCACGCCGACTGGGCCGTGAGCGACGACCGGGCTTTCCGCGCCGCCGCCCGGCAGGCCGTCGCCGTCGCGACCGAGTACGATGTGCTCGTCACGGTCGGCGTCCGGCCCTCGCGCAACGAGACGGGATACGGCTACGTCATCCCGGCAAAGGCGCTGGGGGGAGCACGCACCGTCCGACGCTTCGTCGAAAAGCCGTCGGCCGCCCGGGCCGCGCTGCTGCGGCGCCAGGGCGCGCTCTGGAACACGGGTCTCTTCGCCTGGGGCGTCGCGCGCGTCCTGGGCGAGGCGGGCGCCTACGCGCGCGAGCTGAAGCCGGGTTGGCCCGCGCTCGCCGCGGGCGACGTCGCGGGCTTTTTCGCCGCGGTGCGGCCCGTGGCGGTCGACGTGGCGGTGCTCGAGCGGACCAAGCGCCTGGCGGTGGTCACGGGCACGTTCGCCTGGGACGACATCGGCTCGTGGGACGCCCTGCTGCGGATCCGTAAGCCCGACGCGCACGGCAATGTCGTGGTCGGCAATGTCACGGTGGCGGACGACGTGCGTCGCTCGGTGATCTGGTCCGAGAGCGAGCACATGGCGGTCGTCGCGCTCGAAGACATGATCGTGGTGCGCGCCAACGGGCATACCCTCGTGATGCCCATGGGACACGCCGAGCGATTGAAGGAGCTCGTGCGGCGGCTGTGACGCCCGCCCTCTATCTGCTCGATCCCGAGCCCGCGCCTCCCTGGGTGCCGTTCGCCGGCGCGCGCCCGTTGTGCGAGCTGCGGGCCGGGGCGCACCTGATACGCGAGCGGTGGGAGACCTTCGTCGGCACGGAAGCCGCCGGTATCTTCGCCCTGCCCCACCTCACCGGCTTCTCCGAGCCCGGGGTGCCGCCGGTGAGCGGCCGCCGTCCGGTGCCGGGACCCGCCGTGATCGGCTCCTCGACGTTCGCGCCCTCCGGGCTCGCGCCCGCCCTTTCGGACGGCGCGTTCCGCCTCACCAGCGGGGGCATCACCGTGGGCTGGGGCATCGGGCCCGGTGCCACGTGGGACGGCCCCCAACCGCACGCGGCGGCCGTCGAGGTATCGGGGATGGTGCTCCACGGCGTCTACGACTTGCTCCCGGCGCTCGAGCGCCTGCTGCCGGACGATCTGCGCGCGCTGCTCGGCGACACCGATCCGCTGCCGGCGGGGAGCATCGTGCTCGGTGATCCCGCCGCGATCGCTATGCGCGACGCCGCCGTGGAGCCGGGCGTCGTTTTCGACGCGCGCCACGGCCCGGTGGTGATCGAGAGCGGCGCGGAGATCCGCGCCGGCACGCGGCTCGAGGGCCCGCTCTGGATCGGCGCGAACGCGCACGTGCTCGGCGGCCCGGTGCGCGCCTCCGCGATCGGCCCGCGCGTGAACGTGCGCGGTGAGGTGTCGAGCTGCGTGTTCCTGGGGTACGCCAACAAAGCGCACGACGGCTTCGTCGGCCACTCGGTCATCGGGCGGTGGGCCAACCTCGGCGCGGGCACCATCACCTCGAACCTGAAGAACACCTACGGCCGGGTACGCCTCGAGGTCGCCACGACGGTCCTCGAGACCGACCTGCAATTCCTCGGCAGCCTCATCGGCGATCACGCCAAGACCGCCATCGGCACGTTGCTCTCCACGGGAACGGTGATCGGTACCGGGGCCAGCGTGTTCGACGCGGTGCGCGCCCCGAAGTACGTGCCGCCGTTCGCCTGGGGAGGGGGCGCCGGCAACGGCGCCCGGATGACCAGGGACGGATTCGTGAAGGTGGCCGGGC
The DNA here is from genome assembly GCA_016880225.1 of Gemmatimonadota bacterium. Taxonomy (GTDB): domain Bacteria; phylum Gemmatimonadota; class Gemmatimonadetes; order Gemmatimonadales; family GWC2-71-9; genus AG41. Next base: position 9,535 of record JAEHDT010000107.1, read on the forward strand.
GCGTACTGCCGCGGCGCGACGTCGTGGTGGACGAGGCGATGCGCGGCCTCCTCGGGCGCGTGTACGACTGGGCCATGCGCTGAGCTTCGTGCTCGTCCGGTTGCCCCTCGCCCCACCCCTGCGCACATTGTCCAGGCTCATGCCAGAAACAGACCAGTACCGGCGGGTCGGCAAGTTCGAGCTCCACGAGCTCATCGGCGAAGGCGCCATGGGCACCGTGTGGAAAGCGTACGACTCGGTCATCCGTCGCTACGTCGCGCTCAAGCTGCTGTCGCGCGCCGGCCGCACCGCCGACGCGCGGGAGCGGTTCTTGCGCGAGGCCCGCGCCGCCGGCGCGCTGCAGCACCCGAACATCATCACCATCTACGATCTGGGAGAATCCGACGGCCAGTTGTTCATCGCGATGGAGCTGGTCGACGGACGCGACCTGAGCTCGCTGATCGCGCTGAGCGAACCGTTCGCACTCGAGCGCAAGCTCGACATTGTGATCGAGGTCCTGCAGGGGCTGTCCTACGCGCACGACCGCGGCGTGATCCACCGCGACATCAAGCCGTCGAACGTCCGCATCGGCGCCGACGGGTCGGTCAAGATCATGGACTTCGGCATCGCGCGCCTGCAGTCCGCCGACGTGTCGGGCTCGGGTGCCATCGTCGGGACGCCGACGTACATGGCGCCGGAGCAGATCACGAACGGTGCGATCACGCCGGCCACCGACCTGTTCGCCGTCGGCTGTCTCCTCTACGAGCTCCTCGCCTACCGGAAGCCGTTCGAAGCCGAAACGGTGCATGGCGTCCTGTACCAGGTGCTGACGACCGACCCGAAGCCGTTGCGCACGATGGCGCCGTCGATCCCCGCAGCGCTCGAACGCGTGGTGGCGAAGGCGATGAACAAGGTGCCAGAGGAGCGCTACGAGACCGCGCGGCAGATGCAGTCGGCGCTGTTCAGCATCCGGGCGGCGCTGTC
>JAEHDT010000108.1 GCA_016880225.1 Gemmatimonadota bacterium
CGGAGAGGATTATTGAAGCCCGAACGTAATGACTGGTCCCTCACCATGGCGTCTGCCTTCCCCACGCGGGGGCCTGACATCGGTCACAGTATCTGGGTCCACGATCGAGCCTGTTGGCTCAATAATTTCTTCTCCCCGTCCCTGGTACTACAATACAACGTGGACCAGAGACGTCAAGCAACCGCGTCACGCGAAATCGTCACGTGCAACTGGAGGGATTGACATGAATGTGACTCTCGTTACGGCAATCGCCCTCCTGGCAGTGTGGGGAATCCTCGTCTTCGCCCTGCACGCGGGCAGCGGTCCGGTGCAACTCTTGTATGCGGTGGGGGTGGTTCTGCTGGCCCGCCGTATCCTGCTCGGGGCGCCGAAGTTCCTGTCGTGAGAAGAAAGCAGCGGCGCCCCACACTCGGGAGCGCCGCCGCCCACCCACCTCAGTCTACTTGCCGGCGCCGAACATCACGCCCACGGTGACCGGGATGAACTTCGTGGCCGTACCCGAGGTCTGGATACTCACGTACCGGCCCTCGACGAAGAAGTGTGCGGGCCCCGCGCCCACATTGACTCCGCCGCCGAACGCGTAGGCGAACTTCGACACGGACGTATCCACTGACACCGACGGTGCGGTGATTTTCGCGTTGAAGAAGCCTCCGCCCGCGAGCACGTAGGGCTTCACCATCGGGGCGGGCACCGGAATCTTCCACACGATGCTCGCCAGGCCGCCGATCAGTTTCGTATTGCCGTCGCTCGAGTACGTAGCCTGGTGGCTCGTCTGCGAGTATATGCCGTCGACGCGGACGCCGACCGGCGACAAGGGAATCGACAAGTCCAGCCTGACCAGACCGTGCCAGCCCGTCTTGTCTTGATTCTTGAAGTCGCTGATCGGAGCCGTGAGCCCTCCGCCCACTCCGAAGTGCACGCCCTGGGCCGCCACCGTCGCGACGCTCGCGACCGAGACGACCGCCGCCGCGATCACTGACTGCAGAAACCGGTTCATGAAGCCGCCTCTCTCCTACGGGAAATGTTCGGGTTTGGGGCGCGCTCCATGATTGGTGAATTGGCGCTCGCCGCGCAAGCGTCAGGGGCCCTGGCGACCTCGATTGGCGAGGATTTGCCGCACGATCTCGGTGCGCTCCGCCCGGTCCCGCAGGGTGAGCCGGAACACCGGGTCGCCGGTGCCCATGAGGCCGCGCTCGATTGCCCGCGCATCCGGCTCGTTGGCGCGCTTCTCCGCCTTCGCGATGAGCCGCAGCTCGTCGATCTGCATCAGCGGCACGCGCAGCGTCGCGCCATCGTCGGTGTGGCGGACGAGCAGCGTGTCGCCACGCAACTCGACCAGCTCGAGATCCCATAGCACCGTGTCGCTGTGCAACGTGAGCTGCCAGCGATCCTGCGCGGCGCACGGAATCGTCCCAGCGAGCACAAAGGCCAATACGAGCGATAGGGTCCGCACGCCCGAAAGATAGCGCACCGCGGGCGGCGTGCGCAGGGTCAACGGGTGAGCACCAAGACGACAACGCCCCAGCCGAGCGTCAGCAGGGTCACGGGCACGCCGACGCGGGCGTACTCGGCGAACCCGATGCGCACGCCGCGGGTCTCCGCGCGCTCCGCGACGATCAGATTCGCCATCGACCCGATGAGTAGCAGGTTACCCGCGAACGTGGAGCTCATCGCTATGACCCGCCACAGGAGATCGGAGTCGGGGAGGTTCGGGACGGTGTCGCGCCACAGGATCACGGCCGGCACGTTGGAGATCAGGTTCGAGAGCGTCGCCATCACACCGCTCACCGCCGCGGCCGCCTGCCAGGGAGAGCCGCCCTGCACCAGCGCCAGCGCCTGGCGATCGATCCACTCGACCGCTCCCGTATGCTCGAAGCCCCGCATCACGACGAACAACGAGGCGAAGAAGAGCAACAGCGACCACTCGACGCGGTCGATGGCGTAGGCGGGATCGCGCTGCGCCACCGCGACCATGGCAGCCCCCGCGGCGATCGCGACGAGCGGCAACGAGCCGCCGGCGAGCCACGCGACCACAGCGACGCCGAACAGCGCGAGCCCCTTGAGCACGAGCGGCCGGTCCGGCGTCACGGGGACGGTCTCCAGCCGCTCCATGAACGGCTCGCGCAGCTCGGCGCGATAGGTCCACCGCAGCCAGCCGTACGTGATCGCGAGCCCACCCAGGCCGACGGGCAGCATGCGGGCCGCGAATCCGCCGAACGAGCTGCCGCTCCAGATGCCCACGAGCATGTTCTGCGGATTCCCCGTCACCGAGAGCACCGAGCCCGCGTTCGCGCCCATGGCGAGGCCGATCAGGTAGGGAGTGGGCCGCACGCGCAGCGGCCCGAGCGCGGCGAGCAGCACCGGCGTGACCACGAGACAGACGGTGTCGTTCACGAACAACGCCGACAGGAGCCCGCCGCCCACCAC
>JAEHDT010000109.1 GCA_016880225.1 Gemmatimonadota bacterium
AGGATGCAGTAGTCGTCCACCTTGTCGCGCGGAATCACGCCCGAGGACACGCTGTCCACCACGGCGCGCGCCACCGCCGCCTGCGCCGGGCCGAACATCTGGACTGCCTGGGTGGCGTTCTTGATCGTGACCTTGTTGAACAGAAGCGTGTCGGGCTTCGCGGGCAGGTTGGGGCTGACGACGGCGAGCAGCTTGGTGAAGCCGTCGGTGTTGTTGGACAGGGTGTTGACGAACGCCTGCCCCGCGTGGCCCGACTTCGACCCGATGATCAGGTCGATGTGGGCGACTTCGTTACCGTCGCCTACCAGTGATTCGCCAATGAAGAAATCCGCTGCCATAACTACCTCCCGATCCGGATGAGGTCCACGGCTCACTGCCGGCTGTCACGAATGCGGTGTTGAGAGCAGCGTGGCTGAGGGGTGTGGAAGACACGCCGTCCCGCTCCTGCGGGTAGCTCCTGACGGAACCGTATCGATGCGGTGCTAACCTGCCCGCCGCCCCGACGGGTGTCAAGGCCGCGAACCGGCCCGCAAAACGGAACTTTTCGGGTGCTACTCGGGTGGCGCCCCGCCGGTGGCGACGCGCCACACCTCGTCCGCGAGCCATTCCAGCCGCTGCTGCGCGTAGTCGAACTCCGCCGGCGTCATCGCTTTCGCGCGGCGGGCGATCTCCCGCGCGTGTCCGAGCAGGTCGTCCAGCACTTCCCGCAGCGGTCGGTTGGCGCGCCGCTCGGCGCGGGGCCGCGGGCTCATGCGCTCTGGATCCCCAGGGCCCGCTCGTCCGCCCGCTTGAACTCCTGCACGGCGGCGCGCACGGTGGACGCGAGCCCCCGCTCGGCGACGTAGCTCTCGACCAGCCGCAGCCCGAGGTAGTACCCCGAGCGCTCCGGCAGCACTTTGCCGCCCATGAGGCGCGCGGCGGGGCTCATCCCGCCCGACAGGAACCGCAACCGCAGGCCGAGCCCCGTCTGGTCGAGCAACGGCCCCGCCGCGCGCCGCAGGAACGCGTCCAGCTCTCGGATGCGGCGGTACTGCCGCCGCGTGTAGCCGAAGTACTCCCACGGCTCGAACCCGGGCGCCACCGCCTGGGCCGCGGCCACCGCCGCGCCCTCGTTGGCCAGCAGCTCGCGCACGCTGGCCCGGCTGCCCGTGTCCCAGAAGTCGTAGTGGCCGCGAAGGTCGGCCACGAGCCGTTTCATGTCGGCCCGGCTCGTGGGCGATGTGTAGCGCACGGCGTGCGCGACCTCGTGCGCGATCCACAGCGTCAACAGGTGCGGCGCGAGCCCCAGGCCGTAGGTCTGGGGATTGGCGCGACCGGTGAAATGCTCGAGGCACACGAACGCAATGCCGCGGCCTCCCACCACCAGCTCTCCAGCGTTCGCGGCGCCGACGCCCACCATGAGGTACAGGTCCACCGCGCAATCGGCCTCGAGCTGCTCGAGCGAGCGCTGCAGCGCGTCGTCCGCGATCGCGGCCACGTCCACGTCTTCGAGTAGCCGCTCGAGGTCGGCGCGGTCGGCCCGGAGCGCGGCGCCCATCACCTGCTCCGCGTGCGGCGACGCCGGATCGAGCACGTAGTTGTGCCAGTAGCTCTGCAGCACCGGCTTGTGGCGGTCGAGATAATCGTGGTACGCCGCGAGGGGGTCGGGCGCGGCGAGAACCGCGAGGAACTCCGGCACGAGGTTGACGAGCATGGCGCGGCCGGCCCCAATTTGGGAACCGACCCCGCCGGAGACAAGCGCGTCCCGGCCGGGCCCGCGCTTGACAGGCGCTCAGGTGTGGTCGCGCATCTTGCGGCTCATCTCGGCGAGGAAGCGCCGTTCGGCGGGCGTGAGGCTGTCGATGCCGCGCGCCGAGATCTTGTCGAGCACGCGGTCGACCTCCGCCTGCGCGGGGTCGCGCTCGCCGCGCCGCCCCTTCGGGGCGTCGCTCCCCCGCGCCGCGCGTCCGGGGTGCACCAGCACGCTCGGCTGCGACGCCCGGCGCAGCTGGCGCTCGGCCCGTCCCAGTCGCCAGTCCGCAGCCTTCAGGTACAGAAACCCCGTGACGAACCCGCCGAGGTGCGCCAGGTGCGCCACGCCGTCGCTCGAGGGCAGCAGGGCGAGCACGAGCGACAAAGCCACGATGAACGTCACCAGCCATTTGGCGGGGATCGGCTCGGGCAGGAACAGCACGGAGATCGGCGCGTTCGGGGCAGCCCACGCGAATGCCAGCAGCACGCCGTACACCGCCGCCGACGCGCCGATTACGGGATTGAGCCTTCCGAAGATCCACCCCAGCACCAGCGAGAACGCCGCCCCTCCCAGCCCGCAGAGCAGATAGTAGCGCAGGAAGGCCCCGCCCCCCATGCGCTCCTCCACCTCGGGCCCGAACACGAACAAGGCGAGCAGGTTGAACGCGAGGTGCAGAAACCCCGCGTGCAGGAACATGTAGGTGAGGAACGTCCACGGCCGGGCGGCCGCGGCGAGCGGCGCGAACCCGAACGTCGCCGCAAACCACGGGTTCACGAAGATCGTCAGCTGCAGTAGGAAGACGACCAGGTTGGCGACGATCAGTCGCCGCACCCACGGCGTCATGCCGAACATCCGCTGCGGGCCCATCCCGTAGTTATCCCCCGCCCGCGCTCCCCGGGTTCCCCGCGAGTCGGCAGATCCGCTCGCACAGCTCCGGGAACTCGATGCCCGCGGCCCGGGCGGCCTGCGGGAAGAGGCTGGTGCGTGTCATGCCGGGGAGCGTGTTGGCCTCGAGGCAAAAGATGTCGCTCTCGGGGCTCAACCGGAAGTCGACGCGCGAGTAGCCCCCGAGCTTGAGCGCCCGGTGCGCGGCGAGCGCCAGCTCCTGAAGCTGTCGCGCCAGCGGTGTGTCGAGCTTCGCGGGAAACACCTCCTCCGACATCCCCGGCGTGTACTTGCACTCGTAGTCGAACAGCTCGTGTCGCGGAATGATCTCGCCCACCGGCAGAGGCACGTCCCCCAGAATCCCGACCGTCAGCTCCCGTCCCGAGATGAACTGCTCCGCCATCACCTCGTCGTCGTACCCTCGCGCCAAAGCGACGGCCGCATCGAGGCCCTCGGCGTTGCGGACCAGCGTCATCCCCACCGACGACCCCATCTTGGACGGCTTCACGATCACTGGCCATCCCAGTGCGGTCGTCACATCCTCGGGCGCCACGGGGGCCATGAACCAGGCCGGGACCGGCACGCCCGCGGCCCGGAATAACCGCTTAGCGAGGTCCTTGTCCATCGCGAGCGCGCTGGCGAGCGACCCGCTCCCCGTGTACGGCACCCCGATCACGTCCAGCACCGCCTGGAGGATGCCTCCCTCGCCGCGCCCCGCATGTAGGCACAGGAACAGCACATCCGCGTTGCGGACTTCCGCCAGGCCCGCGAGCCCGTTCGACAGCATGGCGCGCTCCCGCTCGTCCAGCGCGGCCACGTCGGGGGGCTCCCGCCCCACCGTGCTCGTGAGCAGGCGGGCCTCATCACCGGAGGACAACAGGCCGGTCACGGTGTCGACGACCGCCACGCCGTGGCCCCGGCTCCGCAGCGCTGCCACGATCTGGGCGGCGCCCGCGAAGGCGACGGTGCGCTCGGCGGTCGCGCCCCCCGTGATCACCGTGACGCGCATCAGCGGATCCCGGCGAGCTGGTGCAGCAGGTCGTAGCGGGTGACGATCCCCGTGATCTTGCCGTCGCGCCGCACCAGCGCCGCCGGCGTCTCCCGGGAGAGCAGCGTGGTCAGGCGGTCGACCGGTAGGTCCGCGTCCACGACCGGAAACGGCGCGTCCATCACGTCTTGGACCGGCCGGTCGAGGGTCGCCGGCTCCTCGAGCCCCCGGGCCATGAGCATCTGCTCGGACACGGCGCCCACGCCGTCGCCGCCGTCCAGCACCGGCAGCTGGGACACGTTGTACGTGCTCATCAGGTTCAGCGCCTGGCGTACCGTTGCCGTCGGGGCGATCGAGATGAGCGGCGGCGCGCCGGAGTTTCGCGCGTCGAGCAGGGCGGCGACCGCCACACGCTCCGCTTCGAGGATCTGGTTCTCCCGCAGCCACTCGTCGTTGTACACCTTCGACAGGTAGCGCTCGCCGGTGTCGGCAAGCACCGTCACCACCAGCGCCTGCGGATCATTCAGCCGCCGGGCCACCTCGAGCGCCGCCACCACGTTCACGCCGGTGGACCCGCCGGTGAACAGGGCCTCTTCCTTCGCCAGGCGGCGCGCCATCAGCATGGCGTCTTTGTCGGACACCGTGATCCATTCGTCGATTACGTCCCAGTGGAGCGACGTCGGCAGCTTGTCGCCGCCGATTCCCTCCACCTTGTACGGACGACCCTCGCCTTTCTTGTGGGTGCGCGCGTATTCGGTGTAGATCGAGCCGGCCGGATCGCCGGCGACGACGCGGATCGCGGGGTTGCGCTCCTTGAGATAGCGGCCCGCGCCGCTGACCGTTCCCCCGGTGCCGGGGGAGCATACGAAGTGTGTGAGACGCCCCTCGGTCTGCTCCCACAGCTCGGGGCCCGTGGTGCGGTAGTGCACCTCGGGATTCACCGGGTTGTAATGCTGATCGGCGAAGATCGCGTTTGGGTGAGCGGCGGCGATCGCCCGCCCCTTCATGATGTAGTTCTCGGGATGGTCGGGCGGCACCGCGGTGGGCGTGATGATCACCTCGGCGCCGAGCGCGCGCAGCAGCCGCGCCTTCTCCTGCGACATCTTGTCCGGCATCGTGAAGATGCAGCGGTACCCCTTCACCGCGGCGGCCAGGGCCAGGCCCACGCCGGTGTTCCCCGAAGTCGCCTCCACGATCAGCCCGCCGGGCTTGAGTCGTCCCTCCCGTTCGGCGGCCTCGATCATCGCGAGTCCGATGCGGTCCTTCACCGAGCCGCCGGGGTTGAAGAACTCCGCCTTTCCGTACACGGGCGTGCGGATGCCCTGCGTGACCCGGTTCAGCCGGACCAGCGGCGTCCAGCCGATCGTCTCCAGGATGTTGCCGTACGGTCTAGCGTGGGGCGGCATTCGTGTCGGGCTTGGCCGGCGCGCTGTCCGGGCCGGTGCGGGTCCGCGTCGTGTCCGGAGCCCGCGGGAACGTGTCCCGCCGGAGCGGCACGGTGTCGGGCTGCGGCGTGCGCGCCGGGGCAGACGGCGTGGGGGGCGAGGGCGCGGGGGCGCGCACCGGCGCGGGCTGCGAGCGCGTGGTGTCCGGCGCCCCCTTCGCCACGGCGCTGCTCGCCTGCGGGTGGCGAAACTCGACCGGCTGCAGGAAGGCGGTGGCGACGGGCAAACCATGCCGCCGCGCCGGCGCGAAGCGCAGCTTCCGCGCGCCCGCGAGCGCCGCGGAATCGAGGGCGGGATAGCCTATCGATTCTGCCACCCGGGTCGACTCGGGCCGCAGGCCGCCGGCCGAATCGACGAACAGCCGCAGCACCACGTCGCCCTCGACCTTCTGGTCGTACAGGCGCGGCGGGTACTGGATCGGCGAGTCGCCGTTCAGCGCCACGGGAGGGTCCTGGTCGGGCGCCGTGCCGCCGGACGCACCACCCCCCTGGCCGGCCGGGGGCGTCTTGCCGCATGCGGCCGCGCCCAGCGCCACCACGCCGGCGATCACAACGCTCCCCCTCCAGGGTCTCATCGTCCCTCCCCGAGCTGCCGCTTCCACGCCGCGAGCCGGTTCAACGCCTCGAGCGGCGACAGGGCATTCAGGTCGAGGCGGTCGAGCTCGGCGAGCATAGGGTGCAGAGTCCCGCCGAACAGCCCGAGCTGCGCGGCGTCCGGCGGCGGGGGCGGCGCCCGATGCGCCACGTGGTGGCCTGCCTCGAGCAGCGCGAGCACCTGCCAGGCGCGCTCCACCACCGGCGCCGGGAGCCCCGCGAGCCGGGCCACGTGGATCCCGTACGAGCGGTCGGCGCCGCCCGGCTCCAGCCGGTGCAGGAACACGACTTCCGTTCCCGCCTCGCGCACCGCGACGTTGTAGTTCCGGGCGTGGGCGAGCTCCTCGGTGAGCTGCGTGAGCTCGTGATAATGGGTCGCGAAGATGGTCTTGCAGCCGATCGTGTTGTGCAGGAATTCGGTCACTGCCCAGGCGATCGCGACACCGTCGTACGTGGACGTGCCGCGTCCGATCTCGTCGAGCAGCACCAGACTCCGGTCGGTGGCGCCGTGCAGGATCGCGCTCGTCTCGCTCATCTCGACCATGAACGTCGACTGGCCCCGGACCAGGTTGTCGGAGGCCCCGACGCGCGTGAACAGGCGATCGGCTACGCCGACCACCGCCCGGCGGGCGGGCACGAACGCGCCCATCTGGGCGAGCAGCACGCACAGCCCGACCTGCCGCAACAGCGTGGACTTGCCGGCCATGTTGGGACCGGTGAGCACGATCACCCGGCCGGCCGCATCCAGCCGCACGTCGTTCGGGATGAACGCCTCGCGCGCCATCATCCGCTCGACGACCGGATGGCGGCTTCCCTCGAGCACGATGGTGAATCCGTCGTTCACCTCGGGGCGCACGTAGCCCTCGTGGTGCGCAACCTCTGCGAGGGCGCTCCAGACATCGAGCCGGGCGATGACGCCGGCGGTCGTCTGCACGCGGTCGATCGCCGCTGCCACGCGGCCGCGCAGCGTGTCCACCAGCTCGGCCTCGCGCGCGGCGATCCGCTCCTCGGCTCCGAGCACCTTGGCCTCGTACGCCTTCAGCTCGGCCGTGACGAACCGCTCCGCGCCGGTCAGCGTCTGGCGCCGCTCGTAGTCCGCCGGCACGCGATCGCGGTGTGGGTTTGTGACCTCGAGGTAGTAGCCGAACACCTTGTTGAAGCCCACCTTCAGCGAGGAGATGCCGGTGCGCTCGCGCTCGCGCGACTGCAGGCCGGCGATGTACCGCTTTCCGCCGTCGCGCGCGTCCTTCAAGTCGTCGAGCTCGCGGTCGTACCCTGGCCGGATGGCGTCGCCGTCCGCCGCCTGCGCCGGGGGGCGATCGACCAGCGCCCGCGCCAGCTCGTCGCCCACGTCCTGGAGCAGATCCAGGCGGTCGGCGGCGTCCTCGAGCAACGCCGCGCGGCCGCGGGCCTCCAGCCCGTCGAGGGCGCTGCGGGCGTCGGGCAGGCGCAGGATGGAATCCCGCAGCGCGCCGAGCTCCCGCGGCGTGGCGCGGCCCAACGCGGCCCGCCCGGCCAGGCGCTCGACGTCGCG
>JAEHDT010000110.1 GCA_016880225.1 Gemmatimonadota bacterium
GAGCGCGGCACTCCTCGTGAACCGCGCCTGGTGCAAGGGCTGCAACCTCTGCGTGGAGGTGTGTCCGAGCGGCATCCTGTCGCTCGACGCCATGCAGCTGGTCCGCGTCGGCGACATCCGTAAGTGCATCTTCTGCGGCCTCTGCGCCGTGCGCTGTCCCGACTTCGTGTTCATCCTCGAGCGGCTGAACGGCAAACACTCATGCGCTTGATCCAGGGGAACGAGGCGTGCGCGCTGGGCGCGATCCGGGCCGGATGCTCCTTCTACGCCGGCTATCCGATCACGCCCGCGTCCGAGATCATGGAGTGGATGGCCCGGCTGCTGCCGGCCCGCGGCGGGGTCTTCATCCAGATGGAGGACGAGATCGCCGCCCTCGGCGCGGTGATCGGCGCGGCGTGGGCCGGCGCGAAAGGATTGACCGCGACGTCGGGCCCGGGTTTCTCGTTGATGCAGGAGCACATCGGCTACGCGGCCATGACCGAGACGCCGTGCGTGATCGTCGATTCGCAGCGGGCGGGCCCGAGCACCGGCATGCCGACGCTGCCGTCCCAGGGCGACGTGATGCAGGCGCGCTGGGGCACCCACGGCGACCGTGCGGCGATCGTGCTCACGGCATCGTCCGTGCGCGACGTCTACGAAGTGACCGTGGCCGCGTTCAACATGAGCGAGACGTACCGGCTGCCGGTCGTGCTGCTGCTCGACGCCATCCTGTCGCACATGCGCGAGAACGTCGAGCTGCCGGAGCTCGAAGTGGTGGACCGCGCCCGCCCCGCGGCTCCGGAAGGGTTCCAGCCGTTCGCCGGGCAGGAGTTCCTGCCGTTCGGCGAAGGCGCCAACCTCGTCGTCACGGGGCTCGCGCACGCGGAGTCGGGACGCCCACGTGCCTCGGACGGCGTGAATCTCGAACGGATGCTGCGGCGCTCGCGCGACCGCCTCGCGGCCGATGCCGAACTGATCTCGCGCCACCGCGCGTACCGCGTGGAGGACGCGCGCCACCTCATTCTCGCCTACGGTATCACAGCCCGGGCCGCACACGCCGCTGTGGACCGGCTGCGCGGCGAGGGTGTCCGCGCCGGCCTGCTCGAGCTGCAGACGCTCTGGCCTTTCCCCGAGCGCCTCGTGGCGGACTTGGCGGCGCGCGTCGAGGACGTGGTCGTGCCCGAGCTCAATTTGGGACAGCTGGTGTGGCCCGTCCGGGCGGCCGTGGCAGGCGCCGCTCCGGTGCGGGGGCTCAGCCGCGCCGACGGGAGGCTGTTTTCCCCGGCCGAAATGGCGGTGGCCGTCACGGAGAGAACGGAGGTCGTTCATGCCCCGGCTCGGTAAGGACCTCCGCCAGTACCTGCGAGTGGAGATGCTGCCCAACGTGTGGTGCCCGGGGTGCGGCCACGGGAACGTGGCGCGCGGCATCGCCACGGCACTCGACGAGCTCCAGCTCCCGCTCGAGCAGGTGGTCATGGTCGGCGGGATCGGGTGCTCGGGGCGGACGCCATTCTACTTCAACGTCAGCGCGATGCATACGACGCACGGGCGCGCGCTGACGTTCGCCACCGGCATCAAGCTCGCCAAACCCGATCTGACGGTCATCGTGACGATGGGCGACGGTGACGCCGCGGCGATCGGCGGCAATCACTTCATCCACGCCTGCCGCCGCAACATCGACCTCACCGCGATCGTCTACAACAACGCCACGTACGGTATGACCGGCGGGCAGCACGCCCCAACCGCGCCACGCGGCACGCGTTCGAGCACCACGCCGCGCGGCAGCATCGAGGCGCCGTTCGACCTGGTGGAGCTGGCGCTCGGCGCCGGCGCCACCTACGTGGCGCGCACCACGACCTTCGACTTCGACGAGCTGCCGCGCCGCATCGCCGAAGCCATCCGCCACCCCGGGTTCGCGGTCGTCGAAGTCCTCACCCAGTGCCCCACGTTCTACGGCCGCTCGAACGGACTCGGCGACGCGACGGCGATGCTCGACTACGAGCGCGACCAGACGGTGCCCGTCGAGCAGATCACCAAGGAGGACCTGGTCGGCAAGCTGCCGCTGGGCGTGTTCCGGCAGGCCGAGGGCGCCGAATACGTCCGCGAGTACGCCGCACTGTGCGCCGCGAGCCGGGGGGCGCCATGATCCCGCGTGACCCGTTTCAGGTACGCCTCTCAGGCAGCGGCGGCCAGGGCGTGATCCTCGCGGGCGTGCTGCTCGCCGAGGCGGGGATGCACGACGGTCTCCAGGTCGTCCAGACGCAGAGCTACGGCCCCGCGGCGCGGCTCGGCGCCGCCAAGTCCGAAGTGGTCCTGTCGCGCCACTCGATCGCCTTCCCGGAGGTGGGCCTCCCCGACGCAATCGTCTGCCTGTCGCGGGATGCTTACGGCCGCTACGGCAGCCAGCTGGCGGAAGGCGGGGTGCGGATCGTGGACCGTGAGGCGGTCTCCGACCTGCCCGCGGTGCCGGTCGATACGATCGTGCTGCCCATCACCGCCACCGCACGAGAGCTGGAGCCGGGTGGCGCCAGCGTCATCACCGCGAACGCGGTGGCCTTGGGCGCGCTCGTGGCCGTGTCCGGCGCCGTGTCGGAGGAGGGCGTTCGGCGCGCGCTGCGCGAGCGTGTGAAGCCCGAGACGCTCGATTTGAACCAGCGCGCGTTCGAGGCGGGACTGCGGCTGGGGCGCGGTGCTGCAAGCCCCGCGGAAGGAGCGACGGCATGGACGGGGGCATGAGCATCGAAATGTGGCTCGCGGAGCGAGACGACCCGGCTCCCGAGCTGCTGCGGAGAGTACGGGACGAGGTGGCGCGCACGGGCGGCCTGGATACGTCGGCCATCACTGTCCGCGTGAGCGGGCGCTCCGTGACCCTTACCGGGACGGTTTCCGACGAGCTGGCAAGTATCGAGGCCGAGCGCGCCGCAAACCGGGTGACGGGCGTGCAGGCGGTCACGAACGAGCTGGCGGTGATGGAAGGCTGAAGGGGCACGTTTCACGCGCTTTTCACGCAAGCTTCACGGGGTCCCCGCGCATTATCCAGTGATCCCTTCCCGGGGGCTCCCCCATGCTCGGCACCACGCTGCTGGCACTGCTGGC
>JAEHDT010000111.1 GCA_016880225.1 Gemmatimonadota bacterium
CGATGCGCTCCATCGTCGGCCAGATCAGCTCCTTCAGGCGGATGAACTCTTCGGAGCGCCGCAGCTGGGCGACCTGGAAGACACGGTGCTCGGCGTTGTCGAGCACTTCGGTCGACGTGGCCCGCCCTTCATACGCGTCCTGGATGATGGACGTGGCCGCCTCGATCAGGCGCCGCAGCACGGCCTTGTCGCGCACGATCCTGGCGTGGTACTCGACGTTCGCGGCCGTCGGCACCACGTCGATCAGCGCCCCGAGGTACTCCATCCCGCCCGCGCGATCGAGGTCACCTCGCCGCATCAGCTCGTCGCGCAGGGTGACGGGATCGATCACGTCGCCCCGCTCGGTGAGCGCGATCATCGAGCGGAAGAGGAGTCGGTGCCCCTCCTTGTAGAACATCGTGTCGTCGAGCACTTCGGCGGCCTTGAGCGCCGCGTCCTGGTCGAGCAGCATGGCGCCGAGCACCGCCTGCTCCGCTTCGTTGCTCCACGGAGTCTGGCGGCCGGCGAATTCGGAGGAGCGCTCAGGCGATGAGACGGCGGGCGATGCGGACGTCATCCCAGGTCGGCTTCTTCCAGTTCGGGTTCCGGAGCAGGGCGGCCGGATGGTACGTAACGATAACCGGGATGCCCCGGAACCGGTGAATCTGGTTCCTGAGAGCACCCAGGGACTGCTTGGTGTTGAGCAGCGTCTGCGCCGCTGTGCCGCCCATGGCGAGGATCACCTGCGGCTTCAGGAGGTCGATCTGGCGGAACAGGTACGGCACGCAGGCGGCGATCTCGTCGTACTGCGGCACGCGGTTTTCGGGAGGCCGGCACTTCACCACGTTGCAGATGAAGACTTGGTCGCGCGACAGCTCGATGGCGGCGAGAATCTTGGTGAGTAGCTCCCCCGCCTGTCCGACGAAGGGACGGCCCGTCTCGTCTTCCACCCGCCCGGGTCCTTCCCCGACCACCACCAGGCGCGCGTCGCGGGGTCCCTCCCCCGGCACCGTGTGCCGACGCGCTTCGCACAACCGGCACTTGGTGCACGCCGCCACCAGCTGCGCGATCGCGTCGAGCGAGGGCGCCTGCGGCACGGGATCGTTCGAGAACAGGTCGCCGCCGGGGGGATCGTAGGAGATGCCGGCGGGGGGGAACGGCGAGTCACCCGCTGCGGCGCTTTGGGTCTTCCCCGGGCTGGCGCCCGGGGTCAGTGCTGCGGTCCGTGGCGGATTGACTGACCCCGGCCGCAAGCTCGGGGTGAGAGGATCCGGCAGAATCACCGGGCTTCCCCCGAGCTGCCGCTGCTGCTCCAGAAATTCGCGCGCCAGGTCCCGCCCGTTACTCACGTCAGCGCTTGCTCCACCGCGTCGAGGATCTTGTCCGCCACGTCGCGCTTCGCGAGGAGGGGGAGCTCGATCGGCGCCCCGGCCTTCCCGATGATGGTCACGCGATTCGTGGTCACTTCGAACCCCGCGCCGGGCTCGAGCGCGTCGTTCAAGATGACGAAATCGAGAGCCTTATCTTGCAGTTTCTTCCGGGCCTTGGCAACGCCGTCGCCACCGGTCTCGAGCGCGAATCCCACCGTGACGCACCCCTTACGCGGCGCGAGCGAGCCGAGGATGTCGGGCGTGGCTTCGAGCGCGACCGTGAGCGCGCCGTCCGAGCGGGGCCGCTTTGTGGCGGCGCTCTCCGCCGGGCGATAGTCCGCTGGCGCGGCGGCCATGACGAGCACATCCGCCCGCTTCACGAGCGCCTGGGTGGCGCGCTGCATCTCCGCGGTGGTTTCGACGCGGTGAACGGTCACGCCGAGCGGCAACGGCAGCTCGCTCGGCCCCGCGACCAGCACCACGTCCGCGCCGCGCGCGTACGCGGCCTCGGCGAGCGCGAAGCCCATGCGACCGGTCGATGGATTTGTGACGACGCGCACCGGATCGAGGTGCTCGCGCGTGGGACCCGCGGTCACGACCACCGTCTTCCCGAGCCACGGGACGCGCTGCAGCACGAGCCGGGCCGCGGCGGCGAAGATCGCATCCGGCTCGCTCATGCGTCCCGGCCGGTCGCTCGGGCCCTCCGCGAGGGGCCCGACCTCGGGCCCCACGAAATGCCAGCCGCGCCCCGCGAGTGTCTTCAGATTCGCCCGTGTGGCGGGATGCGCGTACATCGCGTCGTTCATCGCGGGGGCCGCGAGCACCGGTCCGGCGCGTGCGAGCAGCAGCGCGGTGAGCAGATCGTCGGCGAGCCCCATCGCCGCGCGGGCCAGCAGATTGGCCGTGGCCGGGGCGACGATGACGAGGTCCGGATCCTTCGCGAGCCCGATGTGCACGAGCGCCCGATCCCGCTCCCACAGCGAGGTGAAAACCGGGCGCCCGGTGAGCGCTTCGAAGGTGACCGGCCGCACGAACTCGGCGGCGGAGGCGGTGAGCACCACGTCCACCGCCGCTCCGTCCTCGGTGAGCCGCCGGGCGAGCGTGCAGCTCTTGTAGCACGCGATCCCGCCCGACACGCCGAGGACGACGTGCCGGCCGGCGAACGACATCAGCCTTCCTGGCGCCGCCGCCGGACCAGCTTGTAGGTGAGCCGGCCTCGCACCAGCTCGTCGAACGCCCGGGTCGTGAGCTTCTCCTCGAAGTCCACCGACCGGTCGCGCGGGAACTCGTTCACGAAGCGGGCGAACTTGGCCGCCACCAGGACGCCGAGATACTTGTTCTGGGTCTGAGTGGCCACTTCGCTCGGGGTGACAATGCGCATCAGGTACTCCCTCTCGCAGGCTGTCCGAGTTGTTGAGCGTGCTGCTCCAGGTTCCGCGCGAAGTCCGCGAGCAGCCCCCACGTGTCGCTGGCGCGGTGCTGCACGGCCTCCGGCTCGTCCACGATCTCAATCACACGTTTCACCGCCGCGTCGAGCATGTCGTTCACGACGATGTGGTCGAACACGATCGCATGTTTCACGTCTTCCGCCGCCGCTTCCACCTCGCGTACCGCGATGGCGAGTCGCTCCTGCAGCTCGCGACCGGATTCCGTGCGCCGCAGGCGCAGCCGTTCGAGCAGCACGTCCGGGGACGGCGGAATGATGAAAATGCTGACCGACGTCGGCCGCGGGTACGCCGCTCGAACCTGGCGTGCCCCCTTCACTTCGATGTCGAGCACCACGTGGCGCCCGCTCGCGAGGACGCGTTCCACTTCGCTCCTCAGGGTGCCGTACGATTCACCGGCGTACTCCGCCCACTCCAGGAACTCGCCGGCCGCCACGCGGCGTGCGAACTCGTCGCGGGTCAGAAAGTGATACGCCTCCCCGTCCCGCTCGCCCGCCCGCGGCCTGCGCGTGGTGGCCGACACCGAGTACCCGAACACGCCGGGACGCCGGCGGAGCAGCTCGCGCGCGATGGTCGTCTTGCCGCCACCGGATGGCGCGGCGAGCACGACGACCCGCGGCGTCACTCCAGATTCTCGAGCTGCTCCCGGTACTTCTCGAGCTCGCCTTTCATCGCGATCACGGTCTGCGTGATCGCGGCATCGTTGGCCTTCGAGCCGATCGTGTTCACCTCGCGCAACAGCTCCTGGGCGAGGAAGCCCAGCTGCTTGCCCACGGCGGCATCGCCGGCCAGCGCCTCGCGGCACGCGGCGAGATGCGTCCGCAGCCGCACCAGCTCGTCCGTGACGTCCACGCGGTCCGCCATCAGCGCCACCTCGACCGCCAGGCGCTGCTCGTCCACCTGCGCCCCGGTTGCGAGCTCGGCCACGGCCTGCTTCAGCCGGGCCAGCTCGGCCGCGAGGCGCTGCGGCGCGCGCTGCTCGATCGCGCTGGCGCCCGCCTCGAGCGCCGCGAGCCGCCCCGCGAGCTCGGCCGCAAGCGCGGCACCCTCCCGCGCCCGCATCGCGATGAGGCTCCCCGCCGCCCGCTCAACGATCGGTCCCACTTCGCTCCACTGGGCCGCCGCCGCGCCGTCCCGTTGAACCATCAGCACGTCGGGCTGGCGGGCCACGAATGCGAGATCCACCTCACCCTTGAGCTTGAGCTGCTTCTTGAGCTGTGCGGCGGCGGCGAGCACCTGGCGCGCCCGCGCCAGGTCCACCGCCACGCTCCCTTCGCCCGCCGGCGCGTCGATCCAGCGCGCCGAGACCGTCACGTGTCCGCGCTCGAGCAGCTGGCGCAGCCGCTCACGCAGCGCGCCCTCGATCGCCGCCAGCTCGAACGGCAGCTTGAGCTGCGGACTGTAGTAGCGGTGGTTCACCGAGCGGATCTCAATCGAGAGCCGCCCGCCGAGCACGCTCCCCTCGGCCGAACCGAAACCCGTCATGCTTCGCGGCACAGACTTTAAACGTAGCCGGGCGAAGCACTTAGGTCAATCGGCGCATTTTCAGTTCGTGAACAGCCAGCGCACGCCGTAGTACTGGAAGCGGCGCGGATAGTCGAGCCCGGGGACGTAGCTGCCGCGCGTCAGGGTGGCGTTGCGCTGCACGAAGAAGATCGTGACGCCGGCGATCCGTAGCTCGACGTTGAGCTCGCCGAAGCTCTTGCCCGGCAGCGTCCGCACGGCGCCGGCGGAGTCGAGGCCCGCGGTCCCCCGACTCCAAGACTCCAGAGCCGCCTCGCCCCGTAGCGCGAAAATCCCGCTCCGGTACACGCGCCAGAACTTCGAATAGAACGTGAGCGATAGACGCGCGTGGTACGGCGGCTCGAAGTCGGTGCCGCCCCGGACTAGCGGGTTGAAGTACCAGCCGGCGAGCGAGAGCCCCGGCAGGAGACGGACCGCGCCGTGCGCCGTGAAGTAGCGCGTGCGCCGCGTCGCGCCGACCCGGGTCAGGCCCGAGCTGTCGGCCGCCGTGATCCCGACAGGCGAGCCGATCGGCGCGAACGGATCGCGGCTCGCGCCCCCCAGCTCGAGGGTGATCCAGCTGCGATCCCAGCGCGCCGCGCCCGACACGTCCACCGTGCGCTGGCCGGCGTCGGCCGAATCGAGCGGGGCCTGGAGGTCCCGCGCCCACGCCAGGTCGCCGTGGATCGAGAGCCCGGCCGGGAGCAGCAGTCCCGCCGCGAGGCGCGCGCGGTTGCCGCTCCGCCCGCGGCTGTAGCTCGCGTGGCGCGCGTCGCCCGCAACCGTAAAGCCCGGAAGGAGGCTCCAGGCGCCGGCCGCGTCGAGCTGCCACGGGCGGGCGTCGTCCAGCCGCCGCACGGCGAGGCCCAGGTGGGCGCGCGGCCAGTCGTTCTGGAGCTCGAGGGCGGCCTGAGACAGCGAGCCGTCGCTCACCGCCGTGTCACGGCGCGTGTGAGTCGTGGCGAACGTCGCCTGGGCGCGGGGCCCGAGACCGTCGGCCCGGGCGGCGGCGAACACCCGCACGATCGCGTCGCGCCGCTCGGAGCGCCAATCCAAAATGCGCGCCGCGCCACTGCCGGACTCCGCGTTGCGGTGCCAGCTCGAGCTCAGGACCTGGTACGAGGCACCCAGCCGGGGGCTGGGGAGGTATTCGGCCTTGAGCCACAGGTCCACCGAATTGAACGCGGTCGAGCTGCCGCCGATCCCGTCGGTGTTGTTGTAGTCGGCCACGAGCGACAGCCCGAGCCCGGAGCGCCAGCGACGCAGGAACGCGCCGCGATAGTTGGCGGTGCGCACCTCCCCGGTGGCGACGCCCACCTGGGTTGCGGTCTCGGTAGACCGCTGGCGCAGCGTGACGAGGTACACCCGCAGCGTGGCGGGCAGCACGATCACGTCGACGCGCTCGAGCGGGGCGAGCGAGATGCGCGCCGGGTCGACGAACACGGAGTCGCGGCCCTGCGGCAGGTACGGCACACCATCCCAGTAGATCTCGAGCGCCGCCGCCCCGCGTCCCCCGTACAGCACGGGCTCGGCCGCGCCGTAGATGCCGCCGCGCGCGACGTACACGCCCGGCACGTGCGCCAGGAGGTCGGACAGCGTCTGCGCGTTCGAGAGCACGAACGAATCGGGGGTGAACGTGTAGCGGACGCCGCGCGGCAGCGGGCCCGGGACGATCGCCTCGGAGAAGACGGGCAGGTAGCCGGGTGTGGTGTCGCGGCGGGCGGTCGAGTCGCGGGTGGTGGTGTCGGGACGAGCCGTGCTGTCGACCTGGGCCGCGGCTCCGGCCGCGGCGAAAAGCAGCGCGGCCGCGCAGACGAGACCGCGGGTCACGCCCCCGCGCGCTTGAGGGCGAATTCGGTGAAGAGCCGGACGCCCACCGCCGTGGGACCCTTCGTCTGATGCGGTCCCTCGCCGTCGGTGTACGCGGTCCCCGCGATGTCCAGATGGACCCAGGGGTACCCCTCCACGAACTCCCGCAAGAACCAGCCGCCGGTGATGCTGCCCGCTCCCCGCCCGCCCGAGTTCTTCACGTCCGCGATCTCGGACTTGAGCATGTCGCGGTACTCGTCCCACAGCGGCAGCGGCCAGCAGCGCTCGCCCGCGCGCTCGCCCGCATCACGGATTTCCGCGATCAACGCCTCGTCGGTGCCCATCGCGCCGATGGCATGCTGCCCCAAGGCCACCACGACGGCGCCCGTGAGCGTGGCGATGTCGATCACCGCGGCGGGCTTGAAGCGCCGCACGTACGACAGCGCGTCGCACAGGATCAGCCGGCCCTCCGCGTCCGTGTTGATGATTTCGATCGTCTTGCCGAGATGACTCTTCACGACGTCTCCCGGTTTCACGGCGGTGCCGGACGGCAGGTTCTCGGTTGACGGGACGATGCCCACGACGTTGAGCTTCGGGGTGAGGCGCCCCAGCATTTCGAACGTGCCGAGCACGGCGGCCGCGCCGGACATGTCGAACTTCATGTCCTCCATGTTCTGCGCCGGCTTGATGGAGATCCCGCCCGAGTCGAAGGTGACGCCCTTGCCGACGATCGCGACCGGCGGCGCAGCCCCGGCGCCCCGATACTCGAGCACGATGAAGCGCGGCTCCTGGGCGGTCCCCTGCGCCACCGCGAGCAGCGCGCCCATCCCCTCCTGCGCCATCTTGGCGCGGTCCAGCACCGTGAGCGTGAAACCGTAGCGGTCGGCCAGCTGCTTGGCGCGGTCCGCGAGATAGCTCGGGGTGCACACGTTGCCGGGCTGCATCTGCAGGTAGCGCGCCAGGCGATGTCCCGCGGCGATCGCATCGCCCACGCGCCGACCGTCGGCCACGTCCTTCGCTTCTTTCGCGTCGCACACGATCACGACGGCCTCGACGTCGGGCTTGACCTCCTCGGGCGCCGCCTTGAGCTCCGTGAACGCCCAGGCGCCCTGCGCCGCCCCCTCGACCACCACCTGGCCGAGATCCCGCGCCGTCACATTGTTGCGCGCCTCGGTCGCGACCGCGAATGCGAACTGCTTGGCGCCGAGCGCCCGCGCCCGCTTGGCCGCCACGGCGGCGCCGCGGCGGATCGCGGTGCGGCTCACATCCGCCGGTTTTCCCAGGCCGACGAGCAGCAGGCGCTGGGGCTTCGCCCCGTTCGGCCCGGCGGGCGCAGTGGGGTACAGCAGCGCGGTCTCGTCGCGCTTCCCCTTGAAGTCACCGCTCGTGATGGCGCGCGTCACCACGCCGCCGGCGGCGCGGTCGAGTTCGGCGAGCGAGGCGGGTACGGCGCCGCCCTGAGCGAGCGCCACGGCCAGGAGCGGCGTCTCGACCTGCGCGAGCGGAAGACTGACGGCGCTGCTCGTGAACTCAGACATGCTCGATAATGCACTCGCCGAAAGCCGAGGTCGAGACCTCGGTGGCGTCGGGCATGAGCCGGGCCAGATCGTAGGTGACGCGCCGCGAGCGAATCGCGCCCTCCAAGCCGCGCACGATCCCGGCCGCGACGTCGTTCCACCCCAGCTCCTCGAACATCATCGCTCCCGACAGGATCAGGCTTCCGGGATTCACCTTGTCCATGCCGGCGTATTTGGGCGCCGTGCCATGCGTCGCCTCGAACACCGCGAACCCGTCGCCCACGTTGCCGCCCGGGGCGAGCCCCAGCCCGCCCACCTGCGCCGCCGCCGCGTCGGACAGGAGATCGCCGTTCAAATTGGGAGCGGCGATCACCGAGTACTCCTCGGGGCGCAGCACCAGCTGCGCGAACATGGCGTCCGTGATGCGGTCCTTGATCACTACCCGTCCGCCGTCTCCCTTCCCTTTTCCCACGTCGCTCTCGGGGACGGTCTTTTCTCCGAACCGCTGCTTCGCGACGTCATAGCCCCACTCGCGGAAGCCGCCTTCGGTGAACTTC
>JAEHDT010000112.1 GCA_016880225.1 Gemmatimonadota bacterium
ACCAGGATGTCGGCGAGCCGGCGGGAGGCGAGGATCGGGATGTCGGACAGGGACTCGACGCCGCCCGCGAGGACGACGTCGGCGGTGCCGAGCACGATCTCGTCGTGCGCGTTGGCGACGGCCTGTCCGGAGGATGCGCAGGCGCGGTTCAACGAGTAGGCCGGGATCTCCTTGGGAAACTGTGGCAGGAGGCTCACTTCCCGAGCGACGTTCGGCACGAGAGCCGACGGCACCACCTGCCCGAAGACGACGGCGTTCACGTCGCCGCCGCTCAGGTTGGTGCGCTCGAGCAGCTCCCGCGCCGCGAATCGAGCCAGGTCCACCGCCCGGGCGTCCTTCAGAGACGTGCCCGCCCGGCAGAACGGCGTGCGACAGCCGGCCACCACCGCGACGCGCCGCCCGTTCCCAACCGGCATTACATTCCCCTCCCGTCAGTCAGGCTCGAAACCTACCACGAGGCCCGCCGCCGGGCCAAGCAGGAGAACGCCGACGAGCGACGCGCCTTTCTCTCACCTCACGCGGGCCGCCGCACTGGCGTCGATGGCGGCAGAGCCGGTCGACCTGCTGGTCATCGGAGGCGGGATCACCGGCGCCGGCATCGCCCGCGACGCGGCGCTGCGCGGCTTCCGCACCGCGCTCGTGGACAAAGGCGACTTCGGCGGCGGCACGTCCTCGGTATCCTCGCGGCTCATTCACGGCGGCCTGCGCTACCTCGAGCAGTACGACTTTCGCCTGGTCCTGGAAGCCTCCCGGGAGCGGCGGGTGCTGCAGCACATCGCGCCGCACCTGGTACGCCCGCTGCCGTTCCTGCTCCCCGTGTACCGCGGCGCGCGCGTGCCGGCGTGGAAGCTGTGGTGCGGGATGTGGCTGTACGACGTGCTCGCGGCGTTCCGGAACGTGCGCCTGCACCGCTGGCTCGGGCGGAAGGCTGTATTGCGGCTTGAGCCCGGGCTGCGCGAGAAGGGGTTGCGGTCCGCGGGCTTCTACTACGACGCCCAGACCGACGATGCGCGCCTCGTGCTCGCCACGATGCGCAGCGCCGCGCAGGCCGGCGCGCTCGTCGCGAGCTACGCCGAGGCCGCGACCCTGCTCAAGCCCGACGGCCGCGTGCGCGGCGCGACCGTGCGCGACGTCCTGAGCGGCCACACGCACACCGTGCGGGCGCTGGTGGTGGTGAACGCGGCCGGCCCGTGGGTCGACCGCGTGCGACGGCTGGACCAGCCGGATGCCGAGCCGATGCTGCGACTCACCAAGGGAGCGCACGTGGCAGTTCCACGGCAGCGCCTCGGAAACACCAACGCGGTCACGCTGACGTCGCCGATCGACGGGCGCGTCATGTTCGTCCTCCCCTGGGGCGACCAGAGCTACATCGGCACGACCGACACGGACGAGGACGTGTCGCCCGACGAGGTGCGTGCCACGGCGGAGGACGTGATTTACCTGCTGCGCTCGGCGAACGCCTTCTTCCCGAACGCGCGCCTGTCGCCGCACGACGTCGTCGCCACGTGGGCGGGTCTGCGGGCGCTGCTGCGGCCGGACCGGACCCTCGCCCCGTCCCAGGTCTCACGAGAGCACCGCATCGTCGAGAGCGGGAGCGGATTGCTCACCATCGCCGGCGGCAAGCTCACGACGTATCGCGTGATGGGGCGGGACATGGTGGATCGGGTTGCGTCCCGGCTGCGCGAGCTCGACGGCCGCCCCCGCGCCGCCCCGCCTCCGACCGACCGCCTGCCGCTCCCGGGAGGCGAGACGGCCGATTTGGAGGGCCTGATGCGGGCGGCCCGGGAGCGGGGAGCGTCCGAGGCAACCGCGCGCCATCTCGTCGAGGCGTACGGGAGTGAGTCCGCCGCCCTGCTCAATCTGGTCGACCGGGACCGGGCGCTCGCCGGGCGCATCGTGGCGGGACGGCCGGAGCTGTGGGCGGAGGTGGTGCACTCGGTGGAGCGCGAGATGGCGGTGCGGCTCGCCGACGTGCTCGTGCGGCGCATGCATCTGTTTCACGCGACCCGCGACCAGGGGGTCCCGGCATCGAGCGCGGTGGCCGATCGCCTGGCGGAGGCGCTCGGTTGGGACGGGGCGCGCCGCGCTGACGAGGTGGCGGAGTATCTGAAGCTGGTCGAGCGCTCCCGTGCCTTCGCCAAGGACGTAGCGGGGCTCGGCAAACGCTGATAGTATCCTCCTCCCGATGCACCCTCCCGCTACCCTGGCGCTCGTCGCCGCAGCTACGCTCGCGTTCGGGTGCGGCCGTCGTGCGGCGGCGCCTGCCGCGGGGGTGCCAATCACGCTGCACGGGCCGGACGATTCGCTGATTCCCGCCGGCCCGCTCGGCGTCTCGATCCGGCGCGGCCGGGCGCTGCTCGCGGCCACCCGCGACAGCCTCTCGGGCCACGTAGGGAACAGCCTGCGCTGCGTCAGTTGCCACCTGGACAACGGTCGCCGCCAGACGGGGTCTTGGGTCGGCGTATACGCGCGCTATCCCCAGTACCGGCCGCGCAGCGCCACGGTGGAGACCATCGAGTACCGGGTCAACGACTGCTTCCGCCGCAGCATGAACGGAACGCCGCTCCCGAGCGACGGCCCCGATATGCGCGATATCGTCGCGTATCTGTGGTTCCTTTCGCGCGACATTCCCATCGCCCCGCCGCGGGCGTCGAATCGCCCCGCGAAGTGGGCCGCACTGACGCCCGACACCGCGGCGGGCGCGCGCATCTTCACGAGCATATGCGCCAAGTGCCACGGACCGGACGGTCAAGGGACCGCGGTGGCGCCTCCCCTGTGGGGACCGCAATCCTTCAACATCGGGGCGGGGATGGCGCGCGCCCGCACGGCAGCCGCGTTCGTTCGCGACAACATGCCGTTCGATCAGCCCGGCAGCCTCACCGACCAGCAAGCGCTCGACGCGGCCGCGTACGTGGACGCGCACCCGCGGCCCGACTTCCCCGACAAGCTGCACGACTGGCCCAACGGCGACGCGCCTCCCGACGTCGCCTACCCGACGCTCCCTGCGCCCCGTAAGGACAAGGCGACACCTGCTTCGGAGCGCGCTCCGTAGCCACGACCACCCATCGCTCAACCGACAGGAGGATGCGTATGCTGGAGTTCACAGGTCCCACCACCCACCGCCGCGGATTCCTCGGCCGCCTCGCCGCCGGGGCCGCCGTCCTCGGGCTTCCCGGATTGGTGACCCCGGCCGACGCTGCCGCACAGCCGGCGCGGAGCACCGGCGGCGCCTCCAGCAACCCCGAGTTCGAGGCGTGGCTCAACAAGATGACAGGGAAGCACAAGATGGTGTTTGACGTCCCCGAGCCGAACAACGGCTACGTGTTCGCGTGGGCCCGTATCTTCCTCAACACGACCAATGAGACGTATGGCACAACGGACGCGGACAACACCGTGGCCGTCGTCTTGCGGCACGAGTCGATCCCGTTCGGAATGAAGAGCGAGATGTGGGCGAAGTACCGCCTGGGTGAGCACTTCAAGATCAACGACGGCGCCGCCCCGGCGACGCGGAACGGGCTCGCGCACGCGAACCCCGGGGAACTGCCGATCCCCGGCATGGCACTCGACGAGCTCGTCGCGAAAGGGGTGCTGTTCGGCATCTGCAACATGGCGCTGACGTTCTACAGCGGCATTCTCGCGAAGGACATGGGTATGCAGGCCGAAACGATCAAGAAGGACTGGGTGGCCAACCTCCTGCCGGGTGTCACCGTGGTGCCGTCGGGCGTGATTGCGGTGAATCGCTCGCAGGAGAAGGGTTGCGCCTACTGTTTCGCTGGCTGAGAAGCGACTGCCGAGGGGGCGCAGGAACACGGCGCCCCTCTCGACCTTCTAGCGCCGGGTGCCCGGCCGGGCGAGCAATCGAACGTAGTTCTCGAGGTTCTCCCGGCTGATCGCCGTCAGCTCGCGCGGGACCTGCGCCGGCGCGAACCAGCCGATGTCGGAGCACTTCTCGGGCTCCCGGATCGTGGGCGTCCCCGAGACGATGCGGCACAGGTAGGTGGGCGATACCCAGTGCTGGCCCTCCTCCGGCAGGAGGTGGTCTACGACGTCGAGCAGCTCGCCGACCACGATCTCCACGCCGTACTCCTCGTGAATCTCCCGCCGCAGCGCATCCGCCAGGCGCTCGCCGAACTCGACTGAACCACCAGGGAACTCCCACAAGCCGCGCTCGTTCTTCGCCTTGGGTCCGCGGCGCGCGAGAAACACGCAGCCGCGATCATCCTCGATGATCGCGCCGACGCCGACGCCGATGTAGTCGGTGCCGCGGAGCCCCCGAGCCGTCATCGCCATCCCCGCAGGCTCCGGATGTAGTCGTGCAACACCAAGAACTTCTCGAACACCGGCACGCCCTTGCGCTTGCGCCCGAACTCCGCGAACAGCTCGCGCAACCGGCCCCGGCGCGAGATATAGAACCGGAACGTCTCCGCGAAATCCTCCTGCGGGTGCGTGGCGGCATACGCCGTCACGTAGTTGGGGAGCGTGGTGGTCACGCCGCGGCGCTCGAAATCCACCCACTTCGAGTCCGCCACGCGGTAGGCTTTCCGCACCTCGCCGAAGGCGCGGCGGAATCGCCCGGTGCGCGTGAACGACCAATTGTGGTAGAGAAAGGAGTGACCCAGCTCATGCAGGATGAGCCCGGTCAGCATGTTCCAGGAGATCTCCTCGCGCCGCCGCCGCTTGCTGGTGACGTAGCGGCGCTCGATCTCGATGATCTTCGGAGTCTTGTGCGTCACACCCGAAACGCCGGGCCGGAGCAGCACCCGGTAGTTCCAGTCCTTCAGGCGCCCCACGACCAGGAGTTGGCGCACCCGGCGCAGCGCCTCCCGGATCAGATCGCGCCCCGTGGCGTCCTTCCCGCACCACGGGCATGCCTCCATCCAGTCGTTCACGCCCTTGTTGCAGTGCGGGCAGATGTTCTGGAATTCCTGGTAGCGCCACTTCTGCGGCCGGCCGCACCACGGGCAGAAGCGCATCGGGTACATCACCCCGCCGCCGCAACCCCACTGGCAGCGGCGCTGGTACTTGAAGCCTTTGGGGGCCTTGAGGGGCTCCGGGCTCGAGTCGCGGTCGGCGATGTCGCGCCCGCACCAGGGGCAAAACGAGAAACTGTCCGCCACGACCCACCCGCAGTAGTGGCACTCGGCCCCCGTCTCCTTGGTCGTGTCGCGCCACTCGAGCCGCCGACCGCAGTTGGAGCAGTACGCCCAGAAGCGCTCGAGCTCCGCCGCGCACCGGGGGCAGCGCAGCTCCGGGGTGGGTACCTCGCGCCTACGCCGTGTCACGCGCCATCGCCTCGTCCACGATCCGCTGGATGAACTCGTTGTAGCCGAGCCCGGCCTTCTCGGCGGCGTCGGCCATCTCGTTCTCGTACGCGAGGAACGGATTAGGGTTCACCTCGAGCACGTACACTTCGTCGTCGTGGGTCAGGCGCAGGTCGACGCGGCCGTAATCCTGCAGCCACAGGGCGTGAAACGCCGTCGTACAAGTGTCCGCGATCTTGGCGGCGACCTCGTCCGACAGCCCTTTCGCGAAGACGTTCTTGATCTTCTTGCGTTTCCGATACTCCTCGTCCCACTTCGCCTTGTACGTCGCGATGCGGTGCTCGCCGTTTGCCTCGCCGAAGGTCAGCTCCACGATCGGCAGCACCTGGAGCGTGGCGTTCCCGATCAGGCCGACGTACAGCTCACGGCCCTCGATCAGCTCCTCCACGATCGCGGCCTGGTGGAACTTCTCGTGGATGAACTTGACCCGCGCCTCGAGATCTTCGTCGTCTTCCACCACCGAGGCCTGCGAGATGCCTACCGACGCATCCTCCAGGAGGGGTTTGACGATGAGCGGGAAGCGCAGCTCCGACGGCCGCACCGGCTTCTCCTCCGGACGGAACTCGGCGAACGCCGGGACCCGGATCCCGTGGTGCGTCAGAATCTTCTTGGTGAGGGACTTGTTGCGGGCGACGAGGAGTCCCGTCGGCGACGAGCCCGTGTAGCGGTACCCGTGCATCTCGAGGACGGTGGCGAGCGCGTACTCGTGCCGTGCATTCCCACGGAACGACTCGCAGCCGTTGAAGACCAGCTTCGGCTGGAATGCCCCGAGCCGTTCGAGCACCGGCGCCAGCTGCTCGGCGACGCCAACCATCAGCACGTCGTGCCCTTTCGCAAACAACGCCCGGGCCACGTCGTACTCGGCTTCCTCGACCTTCGCCTCGATTTCCTTCTTGTAGTCGGCGTCCTCCCAATCGGGGTGCAGGGTGTCGAACACGACGGCGATCTTCACGCTTTCACCCTCTGCATGTCTTTACCCACCGTAGTGAGCGCGATGAGGATCACCAGCCCTCCCACGGCTCCCGCCGTCGGCAGCAGCAACATGGCGGGCCGCAGGCCGAACCGGTCGGACAGGTATCCGATGAGCGGTGGCGCGATGGCGTCGCCGGCGAGATGCGAGAACAGCACGAAGCCGCCGAGCACCGACGCGCGCACGGCGGCGGGCACCACGTCGAGGATCACGGCCGAGAGCGGCCCGTTGTACCACGAGTAGAGAAAGAACGTCACGAACAAGAGCGGCACGAACAGGCGCAGCTCATCGATCAGGAGCAGCGCCGCGCACACCGGCCCGCCGAGCACGAACCCCGCCCCGGACACGACCACCCGGCCGCCGCTCCAGCGCGCCAGCAGCCAGTCCCCCATTCGTCCACCGAACAGGGCGCCGAGGGCCCCACCCGCCAGTCCCCACAGCCCGAACTGCCGGCCCACGGCCGCCACCGGCAGGCCGTGCGTGCGCTCCAGAAAGCTCGGCGCCCAGGCGATCAGCCCGTTCACGGCGAACGTGACGAGCGCGCCGCCCACGAACATCCAGATCAGCGTCGGTGTCCGCAGCACGGTCTCGGCCGCCTGCAGGAAGTCGCCGAATGCGGTGGCCGCGACCTCGGTCGCCTCGGTGGTGCGGCGTACGGCCACCGGTACGAGGCGGATCACGGTCCATACCACGCCGAGGCTCACGCACGCCCCGAACACGGCGGTGTCGAGCCCGGGCGGCAGCCCGCGCACGAGCTCGAGCACGCCGGACAACGCCGCTCCCACGAGCGTCAGCCAGATGAGCGGCGCGCCGAGCCTCAGCGCCTCGCGGGCGTGCGAGCGTCCGCGGGCGAGCCAGCTCTCGATGGCCGTACGGATCGTCGGGGGCGGCCGCCGCCGCGGCTCGCGCAGCCGCGACGCGAGCAGCGCGAGCAGGACGCCCGGCACGCCCATCGCGACGAAGGCGGTGCGCCAGCCGTAGCTCTGGGCGAGCACGCCGCCCAGCCAGATGCCAAGCACACCGCCGAACGTCATGCCCACCGAGTAGATCCCGATCGCGAAGGCGCGCCGCCGGCCCTGGAAGAACTCGGCGATCAAGGCCTGGGCGGCCGGCCCGTACCCCGCCTCCCCTACGCCCACCATCGAGCGGCAGAACATGAGCTGCCAGAACCGCGTTACCGTGGCCCCCAGGGCGGTGAAGGCGCTCCACAGCCCGACGCCGAACGCGATCACGGCGCGCCGCGACTTCAGGTCCCCGAGTACACCCAACGGCAACGCGGCGAGGGACAGCACGATGACGTAGGCGGACCCCAGCCAGCCGAGCTGCTGGTCGGACAGTACCAGCTCGCGCTTGATCGGCTCGAACAGCGCGAAAACGACGTTGCGATCCGTGTAATTGAGGAGATTGATGAGCGTCAGGAGCCCCAAGGCGTACGCCGCGTACGCCCGGGACGTGGCCGCCGGAGCGTGGGGCCTAGGGCCTGCGTCCGACAGTCGTCGCCTCCGCGCGCGCGTCGCGGTCGGCCTTCGCCTCGCGGTACGCCTCGGTCAGCTGCTGCATCATCTCGTCGCGCCGGTCGTACAGGCGCTTGAGGCGCCGCTTGGCGCGGCGGGCGAGCGCGTATGCGGCGAGGATCGGGAAGCCCACCGTATTGTCGAGATAACACACCACAGTGCCCGGAAGCTTGTCGGGATCCACCTTGCCCCAGCTCACGGCCTCGGCGGGGGTCGCTCCCGACAGGCCGCCCGTATCGGGGCGCGCGTCGGTGAGCTGGAGGTAGTAGTCGTGGCCCTTTTCGCTGATGCCCAGCACTTCCTGGATCT
>JAEHDT010000113.1 GCA_016880225.1 Gemmatimonadota bacterium
GGGCGGCGCGGCCTGCTCCGCGGGCCCGGGCGTAGCGGGTGCGGGCTGCTGGGCGGGCTGCCCCGGCGCGGTGCGATGGCGGGCCGCGGCGATCTTCGCCTTGACCTTGGCCCACTGCTCGTTGACCTGCTTACACCCTAAGGTGGCGATCGTCAACAGCGCGCACATCCACAGCGTGCTGCGTCGCATGTCGAGCCTCCATCGAGTGAAAGACACGGGCACCATCCTGACCGCCCAGGGCCGGGGCGGTGCGCCGCTCCGGGTGCGGCATGATCCCCACCACGTTGCCGGCGGCGTTCGCGACGCCGGCGATGTCGTTCGTCGAGCCGTTCGGGTTGTCGCGCACGTAGCGCCACACCACCCGGTTCGTCGCCTCGAGCTCGGCGGCGGTGCGCGCGTCCACCACGTAGCGCCCATCGCCGTGCGCGATCGGCAGCTCGAGCACCTCCCCCTTCTCGTACAGGCAGGTGAACGGCGTGCCGGTCTGCTCGACGCGCACCCACACGGGGCGGGAAAGGAAGCGCAGCCGCGCGTTGCGCATCAAGCCGCCGGGGAGCAGCCCCGCCTCGCACAGGATCTGGAAGCCGTTGCAGATGCCGAGCACCGGGCCGCCGGCGCGCGCGTGGGCCGTGACGGCCGCCATCACGGGGGAGAACCGCGCGATCGCTCCGGAGCGCAAATAGTCGCCGTAGCTGAAGCCGCCCGGGAGGATCACCACGTCGGCCTGCCGCAGATCGCCGTCGCGGTGCCACACGAAGTAGGCGTCCGAACCCGCCTGGCGCGCGGCCGCGAGCGTGTCGGCATCACAGTTCGAGCCCGGGAACACGATCACCGCCACGCGCGTCATCGCGGCGCCTCCCCGTCCAGCGCGACGTCGTAGTCTTCGGTCACGGGGTTGGCGAGCAGGCGGTCGCACATCGCGCGGGCGCGGGCGAGCGCGTCGTCGGGGGACGCCGCCGTGAGCTCGAGCACCAGGTGCTTGCCCACACGCACGCGCGCCACACCCTCGAAGCCCAGGGCCTGCAGGGCGTGCTCGACTGCCTGGCCCTGCGGGTCGAGCAGCGCGGCGCGCGGCATGACGCGAACCTCGACGCGGAATGCGCTCATCCCTGTCCGCCCCGCGGCGCGGCCCCACGCGTCGGCGGCTCGTACGGTTCGCCCGGATCTTCCCCGTTGTTCGCGATCACGATCGGCCCCGCGATGTCCGCCTCGTGGTCGTCCTCGCTCTCCGTGAGAAAGCCGAGCAGCGTCGCCCGGAGGATGCCGTACGCCATGTACGCGATCCCCAGAGGGAAGAAGAACGCATCGTGCTCGAGGATCCCGAAGATGAGGATAAACAGAATGGTCGCGAGTCCCAAGAGGCCGTTCAGCGTGCGCAACCCCGCGCGCGGCATGGTGGCGTAGCGTACGTTGCTCACCATCAGAATGGTGAGCAGGATCATCAGCAGCTGCATGAGATGATGGCGCGGCAGGAACCGGAACGCCTGCTGGTACAGCTCCGTGGTGGTGAAGGGGTAGAAGGTCGCGAGCGTCATACCGGCCGCGGGTGACGGCAGCCCGATGAAGTAATGCTTGGCGCGCCCCGCCTGGGTGATGTTGAATCGCGCGAGCCGGATGGCCGCCGCCATCACGTAGAAGTAGCAGAAGATCCACTCCGCCTGGCCCGCGCTCGCGAACTCGAGCTGGTAGATGAGGAACGCGGGGGCGACGCCGAAGCTCACCACGTCCACCAGGCTGTCGAGCTCCGCCCCGAACCGGGTGCCCGTCTTCGAGAGCCGCGCCACTCGCCCATCGAGCGCGTCCAGCACGCCGGCGAAGAAGATGTACCAGCTGGCGCGGTAGAACTCGCCACGTGAGGCGAGCACCATCGACCAGATGCCGAAGAACAAATTGAAGAGGGTGAAGAGGCTCGGCACGACGACCACCACGCGCCGCATGCCGCCGCCGCGGAACGGCTTCATGGGGCGTACTCAGCGAGCACCGTGGCGCCGGCCCGCACCCGGTCACCCACGGCCGCCCGCACGGCGGGATGGGCCGCGACCGGCAGAAACACGTCCACCCGCGACCCGAACCGGATCATGCCGAGCCGCGCGGCTTGCGTCACCCGATCGCCGACGGCCGCGTCGGTGACGATGCGCCGGGCGATGAGCCCCGCGATCTGACGCACGAGCACCGGCCCGCGGGGGCCACGCAGTCCGATCGAGGACTGCTCGTTGTCCAGGCTCGCCTTGTCCGACGCGGCGTGCAGGAACCGCCCGGCGTGGTAGCGCGTGAGCTCGACCGTCCCCGTCACCGGGTAACGGTTCACGTGCACGTCGAACACGCTCATGAAGATCGAAATGCGGGTCGCCTCCGCCTTGAGATACATCGGCTCATCCACCGTGCGGACGTCCACGATCTCACCGTCCGCGGGGGCGATCACGTACTGGTCGCCGCGCGGTCCGGTGCGCGCCGGGTCGCGAAAGAACACGAGCAGCCAGATCGCGATCAGCGTCACCGGGACCTCCACGGCCCAGACCCAGCGGCCCCACGTCGCGACGCCCCACGCTCCCAGAGCGACGAGCGCCCAACCCGGCAGGATGAACGGCCAGCCCTCGGGGGCGATCCTCACGAAGCGTCCTCAAGCCGTCGCCCCGTGATCCGGAAGTAGGCCTCGAGGTACCGGTCGCTCGTCGCTTGCACCACCTCGGCCGGGAGCGGCGGGGGCGGCGCGTTGCCGTCCCACCTCCCGTCCTGTCGCAGGCCCGCCAGGTAGTCGCGCAACGGCTGCTTGTCGAAGCTCGGCTGGCTGCGGCCCGGCGTGTAGCGGTCGGCGGGCCAGAAGCGCGACGAATCGGGCGTGAGGATCTCGTCGATCACCAGCAGCCGGCCGTCCGCAGTCGTGCCGAACTCGAACTTGGTGTCGGCGATGATGATCCCGCGCGGCGCGGCGTAGGCGCGGCCCGACTCGTACAGGCCGAGGCTGGCGTGCTTCAGCTGCTCCGCGAGCTGGCGGCCGAGCGCGCTCACGACGTGCCTGAAAGTGACGTTCTCGTCGTGCCCGACGTCGGCCTTGGTGGCGGGGGAAAAGATCGGCGGGTCGAGCTTGGCGCTCTCGATCAGCCCCGGCGGGAGCGACTCGCCTGCGAGCGTGCCGGACTGGCGGTACTCGGCCCACGCGGAGCCGGTGATGTAGCCGCGCACGACGCACTCGAACGGCACCGGAGTCGTCCGCCGGACGAGCATAGCCCGTCCCGTGAGCGCCGACCGATGGTCGGCGAGCTGCGGCAGCCGCGCCACGATCTCGTCGGCATCCGCCGTGAGAAAGTGACTCGAGATCACCGCGGCAAGGCGCTGGAACCAGAAGGCGCTGAGCTGTGTCAGCACCGCTCCCTTGTTGGGAACGGGCTCGCGCAACACCACGTCGAAGGCGCTCACCCGGTCGCTCGCGACGAGGAGCAGCATCCCCGCGTCGACCTCGTACACCTCGCGCACCTTGCCGCGGCGCAACAGCGGGAGGGGCAGGGCGCTGGCGACGAGTGGGGCCGTCATACGGTGACCTCGGCCGCGCCGGCGGCGGGCGCCGCGGCCTCGCTGCGGTGCAGTACGTCGGGGAGCACCTGGTCGAGGAACTCGTCCACCTGGCGCGCCGCCCGGCCGGTGTAGGCGGCGGGATCGAGCTCGTCGTCGCGCACGGTGACCTTGAGCGTCCGGAACGCCGGGTCGCGGGCCAGGCGCTCGAGCAGATCGTTCGACGCGCCGCGCTCCGCCACCGCCTGCGCCACCGCGAGGCTGTGCGTGCGAATGACTTCGTGCAGCCGTTGCCGGTCGCCCCCCGCCTTGACCCCGCGCATGAGCAGGCGCTCGGTGACGAGGAACGGCAGCTGCGCTGCGACGTGGCGCGCGATCACGGGCTCACGCACCTCGAGCCCCGCGGCGACGTTGGTGGCGAGCACCAGGATGGCGTCGGTTGCGAGGAACGCCTCGGGCAGCACGATCCGGCGATTGGCGCTGTCGTCGAGCGTGCGCTCGAGCCACTGCTCCGCGGCGGTGTGCCACCCATTGCCCTCGAGCTCGACGACGAAGCGCGCCAGGCCGGTCATGCGCTCGGCGCGCATCGGGTTGCGCTTGTAGGCCATCGCGGAGGAACCGACCTGCTCACTCTCGAACGGCTCGAGCATCTCGCCCTCGTGCTGCAGCAGACGCAGATCGGTCGCGAACTTGGCCGCCGACTGAGCGATCCCGGCCAGGGTCGCGAGCACCTGCGCGTCGAGCTTGCGCGTGTAGGTCTGGCCCGTGACCGGAAACACGCGGGTGAATCCCATCCGGCGCGCCACGCGGGCGTCGAGCTCGCGCACCTTGTCATCCGCCCCGTCGAACAGCTCCATGAAGCTCGCCTGGGTGCCGGTCGTCCCCTTCACGCCGCGGAACTGCAGCGTGGCGAGCCGGTGCAGCAACTCCTCGGCGTCGAGCGCGAGCTCCTGCATCCATAGCGTCACCCGCTTGCCGACCGTGGTGAGCTGCGCCGGCTGGAAGTGGGTGAAGGCGAGGCACGGGAGGTCGCGGTAGCGGCGCGCCGGCTTGGCGAGCGCGACGAGCACCGCGGCCACGCGCCCGAGCAGCAGCTGCAGCCCCTCGCGCATCAGCACGAGGTCGGCGTTGTCGGTGACGTAGGCGCTGGTGGCGCCGAGGTGAATGAAAGGACGGGCGGCGGGCGCTTGCTCGCCCAGGTGATGGATATGGGCCATCACGTCGTGACGCAGCCGCTTCTCGTGCTCCGCCGCGCGCTCCAGATCGGCGTCGTCCAGGTGGGCGCGCAGCTCCGCGATGGCGCGCTCGGGGATGTCGAGGCCGAGCTCCCGCTCGACCTCCGCCAGCGCCAGCCACAGCCGGCGCCACAACCCGATGCGGCGCCGCTCTCCCCAGAGGGCCTGCATCGCGGGGGAGGCGTAGCGCTGGCCGAGCGGCGAGGCGTAGCTCAAACGGGGGCCTTGGGCCGGGTGCCGAGCTTCTTCCAGTCCGCGAGGAACTGCTCGAGGCCGCGGTCGGTGAGCGGGTGCAACAACAGCTTCTTGAGGACGTCCGGGGGCAGCGTCGCGACGTCCGCGCCGATCATCGCGGCTTCGACGACGTGGCGCGGATGACGGATCGACGCCGCGAGGATCTCCGTCGCGAGCTGGTAGTTGTCGAAGATCACGCGGGCTTCGCGGATCACGTCCATCCCCTCCTGGCCCACGTCGTCGAGCCGCCCGATGAACGGGCTCACGTACGCCGCGCCCGCCTTGGCCGCGATGAGGCACTGGACGCTCGAGAAGCACAGCGTGACGTTGGTCTTGATGCCGTCGCTGGCGAGGCGGCGCACCGCCACCATTCCCGCCTCGAGCATCGGGATCTTCACCACGATGTTGTCGGCGATCTTCGCCAGCTCCTTGCCTTCCCGCACCATGCCGTCCGCGTCGACGGCGACCACCTCGGCGGACACCGGGCCATCGACCAGGGAGCAGATCTCCTTCAGGACGTCCCTGGGATCGAGGTCGCCCGCCTGCTTGGCGAGCAGCGAAGGATTGGTCGTGATGCCGTCGATCAGCCCGGCCTGCGCCGCCCAACTGATGTCCTTCAGGCTCGCGGTATCGAGGAAGAACTTCATGACTCAGGCCTCGGCGTAGAGGTCAGCGGGATAGCGCACCGTCAGGAGGTAGAGCCCCTGCGGTGGCGCGGGCGGGCTGGCCGCCTGGTTGTCGGTCGCGGTGAGCAGGCGAGGCAGGTCCTCGAATGGGCGCCGGTGCAGGGCGATGTCCACCATCGCGCCCACGAGAAAGCGCACCATGCGATGCAGGAATCGGTCGGCCTCGATCGTGAACGTCACCCCCGCTCCGTCGGTCCGCGGCGCCCACTGGGCGAGCGCCACGCGGCTGCGGTAGTGGGGCTTCGCGGAGCCCGCCCCGGTCGCGGCGAGGCCGCGAAAGTCGTGCTCCCCCGGCAAGGCCTCCGCCGCGCGCGCGAGCAGCGCGGCATCGATGGGACGGCCGAGCGCCCACTCGTACGGCCGGCGGAACGGCGAATAAGCGGCGGCGTCGGTGCCGATCACATACCGGTAGCGACGCGCCAGCGCGCTGTTCCGCGCGTGAAACCCGGGCCGCATCGGGTGCACCCGCTCCACCCAGACGTCGCGGGGCAGGAGCGCGTTGAGTGCCCGGTGCAGCCCGGCCGGGTCCGTGACCCAGCGCTCGCCGGCGAGGAACCCGACGCCCTGCCCGAGCGCGTGCACGCCGGTGTCGGTACGCCCCGCGCCGGTGGCGGTCGTCGGCTCGCCCATCAGGCGCTCGAGCACGGCCTCGAACTCCGCCTGCACCGTGCGTGCGTTCGGCTGCCGCTGCCAGCCCGCGAACCGTGCCCCGTCGTACTGCACCACGGCGAGGTAGGGCCGGCTCGTCACGGCCGAAAGATAGGGTGAAGCGGAGGGTCAATCAAGCCGCGCAACCCGTTGTGGCATTTGACAAAACGCGATTTTTCGGGATAGCTTTGGCAGGCCCGAAACCCCTGACCCGTGCCTCCGTCGTCCCACCCCGCGCCGTCCCCCCTGCAGGGAGCGATCGCCGCCCTCGCCGACCGCCGCTCGCTGACGGAGCAGGAGACGACCGAGGTGTTCCGGGCGGTGATGCGCGGCGACGCCACCCCGGCCCAGATCGCAGCCCTGCTCGTCGGGCTCCGGGTGAAAGGCGAAACCGCCGAAGAGGTGGCGGGCGCCGCCCGCGCGCTGCGCGAGGCGATGGTGCGCGTGGAAGCGCACGGGACGCATCTCGTTGACACGTGCGGCACGGGGGGCGGCGCCGTGTCGACATTCAACATCTCGACCGCCGCGGCGCTCGTCGCCGCCGGCGCGGGCGCCGTCGTGGCGAAGCACGGCAACCGCTCCTTCACGTCCAAGTGCGGTTCGGCGGACGTGCTGGAAGCGCTCGGGGTGCGCTTGAGCCCCGACGCCGCCGACGCCGCGCGAGTGCTGCGCGAGGCGTGCGTCACGTTCCTGTTCGCGCCCCACTTCCACCCCGCCATGAAGCACGCGGCGCCGGTGCGCCGTGAGCTCGCGATCCCGTCGGTGATGAACCTGCTCGGCCCGCTCGCCAACCCTGCGGGCGTGCGGCGGCAGGTGCTGGGCGTGGCCGACCGCGACCGCGCGCCGCTGCTGGCGGCGGCGCTGGCGCGACTCGGCGTCGAGCACGCGCTCGTGGTGCACGGCCGAGTCGGCATGGACGAGATCGCGCCGCACGGCGTCACCGACGTGTGGGAGGTGCAGCAGGGCCGGGTGACGCAATGGGAGCTCGATGCCGAGCGCTATGGCCTCGGGGGCGCCGACGTGCAGGCTCTGTCCGGCGGCGAGCCCGCCGCCAATGCGGCGCGCATCGAGCGGCTGCTGTCGGACGGGCGGGAAGACGCGGCCGGGCTCGCGGCCCTGCTGCTCAACGCGGGGGCCGCCATCTACGTGGCGGGACTGACTGAGTCGTACGAAGCCGGCGTGACGCGCGCGCGGGAAACACTGCGTGCGGGCGCCGGGCGCGAAGCGCTCGAGCGCTTGCGCCGGGCGACTAGTACTTCCGGATGACGCCCACCACGACGCCCTGGACCATGACGTCCCGCTCGTTCAACCGGAGGGCGGTCATGGTGGGGTTCGCGGGCTCGAGCCGGATCCAGCCGCCCGGCTCCCGATAGAACCGCTTGACCGTGGCGTTGGAGCCTTGCACCAGGGCGACGACGGTCTGGCCGTTCTCGGCCTGGTTGCGTTCGTGCACCACGATGAAGTCGCCGTCCTTGATGTGCTCGTCGATCATCGACTGGCCGCGCACCTTCAGGACGTAGCTGCGCCCGCGCCGGGGGATGAGGTCGTCCGGCACCGCGATCGTATCGTTGCCGGCCAGCGCCTCGATCGGCTCGCCGGCAGCGACGAGTCCGTGCAGCGGCAACTCCGTGGCGCCGGTCTGTCCGCGCGGCGGCACGACTTCGATGCCACGACTTTCGTTGTGGGCGCGGTGGATGTAGCCCTTGCGCTCGAGGTTGGTGAGATGCTCGTGCACCGTGGCGAGGGACCGAAACGAGAATCGCTCGGCGATCTCCTCGAAGCTCGGGGCGTATCCCTGCCCGGAGATCTGGGTGGAGATGAAGTCGAGAATTTCACGCTGACGGCGTGTGAGCGGCACTGTGTCTCCCGAACGTAAACCGAAGCCAAATCTACCCGAAAATCGACCGAACGCAAGCATGCCGGAGACCCGACTCGACGCCATCCTCACCGCCACGCGCGCCCGCCTCGACGGGCTGCGATCGCAGGCCCAGGAGCTCGAGCGGCGTGCGGCCGCTGCGCCCCGGCCGCGCGCGTTCACGCACGTCCTCGCGGGGCGCGCGGTGGGCGTGATCGCCGAGGTCAAACGGCGCTCTCCGTCCGCCGGGACGATCCGTGCCGATCTCGATCCGGTGGAGCACGCGCGCGCCTACGCGCGCGGCGGCGCGGTGGCGATTTCCGTGCTCACCGACGAGCTGCACTTCGGCGGCTCGCTCGACGACCTGACGCGGGTGGCGCACGCGGTGGCGGTGCCCGTGCTGCGCAAGGACTTCATCCTGGACGAGCTGCAGTTGTACGAAGCCCGCGCCGCCGGGGCGGCGGCGGTGCTGCTGATCGTGCGGGCGCTCGCCCGGGAGCGGCTGAAGGCGCTGGCCGCGGCGGCGCTGGGGCAGGGTCTTGGCGTCGTAGTCGAAGTTCATGCGGAGCCCGAGCTCGACGCCGCGCTGGCGGTGGCCCCGACGGCGGTGGGCGTGAACAGTCGCGACCTCGCGACCTTCGCGGTGGACTTGGAGCGCGCCGAACGGCTCCTGGGGCGCGTCCCGCCGGACGTGCCCGTGATCGCCGAAAGCGGCATCGAGACGCGCGCGGACGTGGAGCGACTGGCAGCTGCGGGGGCCGATCTGGTCCTGGTCGGGACCGCGGTGGCGCGTATGGCCGATCCCGCGGCGGCGGTGGCGGCGTTGACGGGCGTCGGGAGAAGGGGACGGAACCGGTGACCGCGCCGACTGCAGGCCGCTTCGGCCCCTACGGTGGCCGCTACGTCCCCGAAACGCTCATGGCCGCTTTGGAGGAGCTCGACCGCGTGCACCAAGCGGCCCTCGGCGACCCGGCGTTTTGGGCCGAGCTCGACGCCCTGCTCAAGGACTACGTCGGCCGGCCGACCCCGGTCACCGAAACCGTACGGCTCGCCGCCCAGGTGGGCCCGGGCGTGATCGTGGCGCTGAAGCGCGAGGACCTGAATCACACCGGTGCGCACAAGATCAACAACACGCTCGGTCAGGCCCTGCTCGCGCGCCGCATGGGGAAGCGGCGCATCATCGCCGAAACGGGCGCGGGCCAGCATGGGGTCGCGACCGCCACCGTGTGCGCGCGTTTCGGACTCGAGTGCGTGGTCTACATGGGCGAAGAGGACATGCGGCGCCAGCGGCTCAATGTGTACCGCATGGAGCTCATGGGCGCGCGCGTCGTCCCGGTGACTTCGGGGACCCGGACCCTGAAGGACGCCACCAACGAAGCGTTGCGAGATTGGGTCACCAACGTGACCACCACACACTACATCATCGGGTCCGTCGTCGGGCCCGATCCGTTCCCGCGGATCGTGCGGGACTTCCAGGCGGTCATCGGCCGTGAGGCACGCGCCCAGGCGCTCGAGCGTTGGGGCCGGTTGCCCACGACGGTGGTCGCCTGCGTCGGCGGCGGCTCGAACGCCATGGGCATCTTCTCGGCCTTCCTCGACGACCGCGACGTGGCCCTCGTGGGCGTGGAGGCGGCCGGGGAAGGCCTCGGGAGCGGGCGGCACGCCGCCTCGCTCGGTCGCGGCCGCCCCGGCGTGTTTCACGGCAGCCTGAGCTACCTGCTGCAGGACGCCGACGGACAGGTTCAGCCCGCCCACAGCGTGTCGGCGGGGCTCGACTACCCCGGGGTGGGACCCGAGCACGCTTTCTTGAAGGACAGCGGACGGGTATTGTATGAGGCGGTGACCGACCGACAGGCCCTGGACGCGTTCGCAACGTTGTCCCGGCTCGAAGGCATCCTGCCGGCTCTGGAGAGCGCGCATGCGGTGGCCTGGGTGCTCGCACGGTGCGGCGAGTGGCACGCGGGGGATATCGTCTTGGTCAACTTGAGTGGTCGCGGGGACAAGGACGTCGCCATGGTGGCCGAGCTGACGGGAGCGGCCCTCTGAGCAACGCGCCCGCGCCGGAACTGGCGCTGCCGCCGCAGCAGGTCGAAGAGCTGATGCAGGTCCTCTCCAAGGGGATCCGCGCGACGCAGCTGTACCTGCCGAACAATCCGGTGTACCAACGCGCCGTCGACAACATCCGCGCGGCGTTCCGCCAGATCTGGCAGGCCACCGACGACCTGGTGTTCGACGTGGGCGAGACGGACCTGCGCTGGGAG
The DNA here is from genome assembly GCA_016880225.1 of Gemmatimonadota bacterium. Taxonomy (GTDB): domain Bacteria; phylum Gemmatimonadota; class Gemmatimonadetes; order Gemmatimonadales; family GWC2-71-9; genus AG41. The sequence continues at coordinate 10,430 of JAEHDT010000113.1, forward strand.
GACAACGTCGTCTACAGCCAGGACCAGCGCAACGAGAGCATCGCCTGGACGCTGTACAAGGACGGCGTGCGCTCGCTGGCGTTCAAGCCGGGCGTCGAGGAGACGGAGATCGTCCGCTTCCTCGGCGTGCTGCAGCAGGCGCGCAACCTCCAGGCCGACGCGGCCGACGACCTGCTCACGCTGCTCTGGGCCCAGGACTTCCAGCTCATCACCTACACGTTCCGCGAGCTCGCGACCGAGAACGCGGTGCCGATCGAAGCCGGGGAGACCATCACTCCGGCCCCGCCCGGCACGCTCCGTCAGCAGGTGCAGGAAGAGGCCCCACCCAAGCGGGAGGGGCTGGTGTCGATCGACGACTTCGACACCACCCTCTACTTCCTGGAAGACAACGAGATCGACTACCTCAAGAAGGATGTGGAGCGGGAGTACGCGCAGGACCTGCGGCGCAACGTCCTGGCCATGCTGTTCGATCTGCTCGAGCTGCAGACGTACGGCACGGTACGGGCCGAGCTCATCTCCATCCTCGAGAACTTCATTCCCTACCTGCTCGGCGCCGGCGATTTCCGCTCCGTCGCGTTTATCCTGCGCGAGACGCGCGCCGTGCTGCAGCGGGCACGCGAGCTGATCCCTGAGCACCGCCAGACTCTCGAGGGCCTGCCCTCCCGGCTGTCGCAGAGCGATTCGCTGTCGCAGCTGCTCCAGGCGCTCGATGAAGCCACGCTCCATCCCGCGGAAGAGGACTTGGCGGAGCTGTTTCAGGAGCTCCGCCCCGAGGCCCTCTCCACGCTGATGGTGTGGGTCGCCAAGCTGCACGACCCTCACGTGCGCGACCTGGTGCAGGGGGCCGCGGCCAAGCTGGCGCAGGCGAACCCGGCCGAGGTGCTCAAGGCCCTCGCCAGCCAGGACGGCGCCGCCCAGCTCGAGATGGTGAAGCTGGCGGGGCGCTTGAAGCTGGCGGGCGCGCCCGAGGGCATGGAGCCGCTGCTCGCCTCGGAAGACCGGGGGCTCAAGCTCGCGGTCGTGGAGGCGCTTACCGCCATCGCCAGTCCCTCCGCGATGCGCCTGCTCGAGAAGGCGATCGACGACTCGGACCGCGACGTGCGGATCGGCGCCGTGCGGTTCCTCGCGTCGCGCGGCTACCGCAACGCGGCGGCCCGCGTGGAGTCGATGGTCTCGGGCTCCAAGTTGAAGCACGCCGATCTCACGGAGAAGATGGCGTTCTTCGAAGCGTTCGGCGCGCTGGTGGGTGCGAAGGGCGTGCCCGCCCTCGAGAAGCTGCTGGTGGCCAAGGGCCTCCTGGGCAAGAAGGAGGACCCCGAGACGCGGGCGTGCGCTGCCATGGCGCTCGGCAAGGTGCGCACGCCGGAAGCCCGCGCGGTGCTGGAGCGGGCGGCGCAGGAAAAGGAGCCGCTGGTGCGCAACGCCGTGACCCGGGCCCTGCGCGAGGTGGGGACGTGACGGGCGGCGTGCCGCCCCGCGGCTCGATCGCTGAGACCGTCCAGACCACCGACGGCTTTCTGCGCCATGCGGGGCGAGATTTCCTCGTCGTGTTGTATACCGCGTTCCGCTCCGTCAAGCTCTACCCGCTCGAGAACGCTCAGGTGCAGAAGGCCCTGGACGACCTGAGCCAGACTACCAAGCAGCTTCTCGACGTCGAGAAGGAGCTCGAAATCCGCCTGCAGGGCGAGTTCATCTTCGTCAACTCCACCCGGTTGCGCCTCGACCTCGACAACTACGCCTCGTTCTCCCACATCCTCGGCGTGCTGCGCCAATGCGGCATCGGGGCGGTCCGGATCGACGAGGGCGTGGACCGGCGGCAGCTGCAGCTGTTCGTGTCGCTGCTCCTCTCCTATGCGGCGAAAGAGGCCTCGCCGAACAAGGTGTTCGAGCTGAGCCAGAAGCTGTCCGACGGCGGCGTCACCCACATCGGCGTCGAGCCGCCGCTCGAGACCGACGAGGACCTCGAGGACGAAGAGCGCCAGAAGGAAGCGGCGAAGCGCACCTACGCGCGATCCGTGGCCGTGACGAAGGAGGTCATCAACTCGATCCGCATGGGCCGCACTGCCAACGTCAAGAAGGTGAAGCGCGCGGTGCAGGCGATCGTCGACCAGGTGCTGAACAACGAGGCGTCGTTGATGGGCCTCACGACGCTGCGCGACTACGACGAGTACACGTTCACCCACTCCGTCAACGTCTGCATCTTCTCGGTCGCGCTCGGCCGCAAGCTCGGCCTCACCAAGCTGCAACTCTACGACCTGGGCATGGCGGCGCTGTTTCACGACGTCGGCAAGTCGCGGGTCCCGCTCGAAGTGCTGAACAAGCAAGGCGGCCTCACCGACGAAGAGTGGCGCATCATGCAGGCCCACCCCTGGCTCGGCGTGCTGACGCTGTTCGGGCTGCGCGGCTACGGCGAAATCCCGTATCGCGGCATGATCGTCGCCTACGAGCATCACATGAAGACCGACCTGACGGGGTACCCCAAGTCGCTGCGGGCACGCGAACTGTCGATCTACTCGAAGGTCGTGGCCGTGGCCGACGGCTTCGACGCCGCCACCAGCCGGCGCGTGTACCAGACGGTGCCGATCCAGCCCGATCAGGTGCTGAAGGAGATGTGGGAGAACCCGCGGCGCGGCTACGATCCCGTCATCGTCAAGGCGTTCATCAATCTGATCGGCATCTACCCGGTCGGTACGTGCGTCATTCTCGACACCTACGAGGTGGCGCTGGTCCACAGCGCCAACCCCGACGTCACCCACGTGCACCGGCCGGTGGTCCGCATCGTCACGACGCCCGAGGGCGGGGTGCAGCACCCGGGGTTCCTCGCCGATCTGGCGCAGCGGGATGCCCAGGGCAGCTATCCCCGCACGATCGTCAAAGTCACCGACCCCACGAAGTACGGCATCAACGTCAGCGACTACTTTGTCTGAGCATCCGATCGCCGCGCGCTGGCGGGCCCTGCGGGGCGGCGCCGGCGGGCGGCGTGCCGCGCTCATTCCGTACGTCACGGCGGGCTTCCCGACCCCAAGGGTCTCGCTCGACGCCCTGCGTGCCGTCGTCGCCGCCGGCGCGGATTTCGTGGAGGTGGGGGTACCCTTCTCGGATCCCCTCGCCGACGGGCCGACCATTCAGCGCTCGACGCAGGCGGCGCTGGATCAGGGGATGACCGTCGCGGGCGTGTTGGAGCAGATCCACCAGGCCGCGCTGCCGGTGCCCGTGGTCGTGATGACCTACGTCAACCCGGTCCTGGCGTTCGGTCTCGAGCGCTTCCTGCGCGAGGCCGCCGCCGCGGGGGCGTCGGGTTTGTTGCTCACCGACTTTCCCGCCGGTGCGGACCCGGCGCTCGAAGCGACCGTCGCGGCGAGCCCGCTCGCGCTGATCCGGCTCATCGCTCCCACCACGACGGGCGACCGCCTGGCGCGCGCGGCACGGGGCGCCAGCGGATTCCTCTATCTCATCTCCCGGCTCGGCGTGACGGGCGCGCGCGATCAGGTGCCGGCAGATCTCGCCGAGCTCGTCGGGCGCGTGCGTGCCGCGAGCCCGCTGCCCGTGGCCGTAGGATTCGGCATCGGTACGCCCGCCCAGGCGCGGGCCACAGCGGCCCTCGCGGACGGGGTCGTGGTCGGCAGTGCGATCGTGGAGGCGCTGGGCGCCGGTGGCACGGGCGCCGCGGAGCGGCTGGTGCGCGAGCTCGCGGCCGCGGTGCGGGACGCATGACTACGAACCGCCTCGTCGTGGTCTACAGCCGCGCCCTCGCCGTCGCGGGGCCGATCGTCCTCGTGGCCGCGCTGGTCGCGGATCGGCGCTGGATGGGACAGCTGCTCGAGGTCGTCGGGCTGTCGATCGCCGCCGTGCTGCTGCGTGGCGCGCAGGTGCCCCTGAGCAAGTATTCCTATCTCACGCAGACGGCGCTCGTGGCGCTCGCCGGCAGCCTGCTCGTGGGCGTGCCGGCCACCGCCCTGGCGGTGGCGGTCGGAGTGCTCGCGGCCGACTGGCTGTGGCAGAAGAAGATGTTCAGCGCGGCACTCGTGAACCTGGGACGCGAGGTGATCGCGCTGGTGGGTGCCTACGGCGTCTATGCCGCCACACTGCGGGTTTCTGACGTCACGACACCCGGGCTCCATGTGGACCTGGCACCCGCCCTCTTCTTCTATTGCCTCGCGTACTTCGTCATCGGCCGGCTGCTGTTCTACTTCGCCTTGATCATCCGCGGGAAGCTGGAGCAGGACGAGCGCTTGCTGATCCTGCGCTACGAATGCATCGGCTACGGCGCCACCATGATCGGGACGGGCATCATCGTCGGGACGGTAGTGTACTGGCCGCCCCTCGCCTGGCTGTTCGTGGCGGCGGCGCTGGGCGCGCTGGGTCTGCTCTTCAAGCACACCCTCGAAGAAGCGATCGCGGCCGAGGAGCTGAACAAGATCCACGCGATGGAAGCGGTGATCACGAGCAACATCAGCCTGGAGGACTCGTTCGCTCGGATCGAGCGCCTGGCGCATCGGCTGGTCGATTGGGGAGACTTCCGCATCTACCGGAGGCAGGAAGGCGTGCTGCGCCTCTCGTACCGTGGAGAGATCGGGCGCGCCGAGCGGGGTGAGCCCAGCGCGGATACGGCCGCGCTGCGAGAGCACGTCACCAAGGTCGGTGAGCCGGTCATCATCGACGACGCGACCCGCGACAACCGTATCGCCGACGCGCCCGTCGTGGTGCAGAGCCTCGTGATCGTGCCGCTCAAGTTCGGCGACCAGGTGATCGGGACCCTCGAGCTGGAGCATCACAAGCGTAAGGCGTACCGGGCGAAGGACGTCCTGACGATCAACACGTTCGCGAACCAGCTCGCGACCGCCGTGCACATCACCGAGCTGCGGCGGCCGCTGGTGGAGACGGTGGAAACGCTCACGCAACAGCTCGCGACGCTGGCGCGCGCCGCCCAGTCGTTGCGCGAGGCGGCCGGCGCGGTGGCGCACTCCACCGGCACGATCCGGGAGGGCGTGCTGGCGGAGGAGGGAGAGGTTTCCGGGGGCCTCGAGGCCACGGAGAGCCTCGCGCAGGTGTCCCGGCGCGTATCGCAGGACGGCACCGAGGCGGCGCTCGCCTCCACCACGGCGAGCGAGGTGGCCAACAAGAACCGCGGCCAGATCCGCGACGCGATCGGGCGGCTCGTGGCGCTGAAGACGTTCGTGGGCGAGGCGTCCGGCAAGGTGCAGCAGCTCGGCCAGGTGAGCCGGCGCATCACGGGCTTCATCGCCTCGATCCGCGAGCTGGCGGACATGACCAACCTCCTGGCGCTGAACGCGGCCATCGAGGCCGCGCGCGCGGGCAAGCACGGGAAGGGCTTCGCGGTCGTGGCGGACGAGGTGCGCCGGCTGGCGGAGCAGAGCGCCAGCGCGGCGGAGGAAGCGGGCGAGCTGGTGCAGGACATCCACCACCAGGTCGGCGACGTGGTGGAGCAGATGCGCCGCGGCCAAGTCAACGTCGGCGGCGTCGAGGAGCTGTCCTCGGCCGCGCTCGAGGCGCTGGACGCGATCGTCGCGGCGACCGCGGAAGCGACGGCACACGCCCAGCGGATCGCGGCGGCGGCGGGCGAGCAGGACAAAGCCTTCGGTACCCTGCGCGACCGCATTCACGCGGTGGCCACGATCGCGGGAAAGAACCGGGCGGAAGCGGACGACGTCGCGACGCGGGCCGACGAAGCCGCGCGGGGGCTCACCGAGCTCGAGCGCGCCACGCGCGAGCTCGAAGAGGTGGCCGCGATGCTGCGGGAGCTGACCCGCGGCTTTGCCAGCATCGCCTAGCGCGTTACCATTCCGCCGTGGCCAAGGGGGAGCGGGTGTACGTGGCGCTGGGGTCCAACCTGGAGGATCGCGCGGCACACCTGGCGTACGCGCGGGCGCGAATCGCCGCCCTGCCGGGGACGCGTCTCCTGCAACAGTCGGCGGTGGAGGAGACGGCGCCGCTCGGAGCCGTGCCGCAGGGCGCCTACCTGAACCAGATGGTCCTGCTCGACACCACGCTCGAGCCCGGCGAGCTGCTCGCCCGGCTGCACGCGATCGAAGCCGAGCGCGGCCGCGACCGCCGGGCGGGGGTCCGCTGGGGCCCCCGCACCCTGGACTTGGACATCGTCCGCTACGGCAATCGGGTGGTGCGCGAGCCGGAACTCACGATCCCCCATCCCGAGCTTCCCAACCGGGACTTCTGGCTCCGCGAGATCGCGGAGCTCGACGCCCTCCCGCTCGCGGGACGCGCCGGTGGCTGACGCACCCCGCCCGGTCACCGTCCACGAGCTCCTCAAGATGAAGCAGGGCGGCGAGCGCATCGTCGCCCTGACGTGCTACGACGCGTTGTTCGCACGGCTGCTCGACGGCGCCGGAGTGGACATCCTCCTGGTCGGCGACTCCGTCAATCAGGTGCTCGCGGGCGCCGACACCACCCTCTCGGCGACCCTCGAGCAGATGATTTACCACACCCGCAGCGTCCGCCGCGGCGCCGAGCGCGCGATGGTGGTGTGCGATCTGCCGTTCCTCACCTACCAGGTCTCCCGCGAGGAAGCGATCCGGAACGCGGGGCGCGTGATGCAGGAGACGGGGTGCCACGCGGTGAAGCTCGAGGGCGGGCAACCGGTGGCCGGGACCGTCCGCGCCCTGGTGGACGTCGGGATTCCCGTGATGGGTCACCTGGGGCTCACGCCGCAGTCGGTGCATGCCCTGGGCGGGTACCGCGTGCAGGGACGGGACCAGAAGACCGCCGAGCGCCTGCAGGCCGACGCCAAAGCCCTGGAGCAGGCGGGCGCCTTCGCGATGGTGCTCGAGCTCATTCCGGCGCCGCTCGCGTCCCAGATCAGCAAGGCGCTCGCCATCCCGACGATCGGCATCGGTGCGGGACCGGCCTGCGACGGCCAGGTGCTGGTGCTCCCCGACATGCTGGGCCTCAACGACCGGTTCACGGCCAAGTTCGTGAAGCGCTACGCCGCGCTGGCGGAGGATGTGCGCGAAGCGGTGAAGCTGTACGCCGCCGAGGTGCGGGAAGGGCGCTATCCGGGCCCGGAGCACTCGTTCCCCACGTGAGCGACCTGTCGCGGCGGGAGCTGATCGAGCTGCTGGGCGCTGCCGCGCTGGCGCCCCTCACCAGCGCCGACGTGCGCGCCGCATCGGCCGACCCCGCAGGGCCGGGATTCCGGATCCGCGCCATCACGGCCGGCACGAATCTGCAGAGTGCCGCCGACGCGCGGGCTCTGGAACCGGCGCTGGCCTTCCTCAAGCAGGCCAAGCGAGCCGTTGCGGACGCCGGCTACGAGGTGCAGACGCTCCGCGTCGCGACGCAGCCGTTTCTGGAGGAGGCAAGCGCCCGCGCCCGTGCGGGCGCGCTTCCGGCCCTTCAGGCGCTCGACAAGGTAATGGTCGGCGAGGGCGTGCTCCTGGGCGTCGGTCCGGTGCTCGCCCCCGAGGGCGATGATCCCGACTTCGCGGCGTGGGCCGCGGAGCTCGCGCGCACGACGCGGAACGTCAGCTTCACGGTGCGGGTCGCCTCGCCCGACCGCGGAGCCTCCCC